>JBGTFN010000311.1:0-14392 GCA_041747275.1 Gemmatimonadaceae bacterium
TTTCGGCGCGGTGACTGCAACGACTGAGCGCGCGCGCTAGCCAGCAGGCGCGGAGGATGCACGAACATCGCGCGCAAGATTGACCAGTTGCTGCAGCGCCGCGCGCCCGCCCGGCAACACCACCCAGCACGCCAGGTAGAGAGACGCGAACATTGCCGCGCGCAGCAGCATCGCGAGCACTCCGGCAGCCGAATCAAGCGCGGGCGCAATCATGCGCAGTGTCAGCGCGGCGATCGACGCGGCGACGAACGGACGGGCCATGCCGCCCACGATATCGCGCACCGCAATCGGCGTGTCGATCGTGCTGTACCAGAGCGACACCACGGCCAGCAACCATGAGGCGATCAGGATGCCCCACGCCACGCCCATTGCGCCCCAGCGCATGCCCAGCACCGCGGCACCCAGCAGGATGCCGCTGCGTGCAATCGCAAAGCGCAACTGACGCGATGTCGATCCGGTCACGAGATGTACGACTCGCGTGAGTTTGAGCACGCTCGTTGCTGCCGCCGCGCCGCAGAGCACGCGCAGGAACGGAACGGCCGCGTCCCACTGATCGCCGAGCAACACCCGCACGACCACATCGGTCTCGAGCGCCAGATACGCCAGCGCCGGCAATACCACGGACATGGGCGGCAGGAAAACGCGTGCAACCGCCGCGCCAAGTGCGGTGCCATGTCGTCGCGCGCGATTGAGCGTCGCGAGCATGACGTGGTACAGCGGATCAATGACCTGACCAACGGCAAACGTGGACCAGCGATGTGCGTTTTCGTACAGGCCGAGCACTGCGGGTCCGGCGCTCACACCGACCACGATGCGATCGACACCGCGTCCGGCGAACGTGATGAACTGTGCCAGTGTGTAATGCCTGCCATACGCGACGAGCGAATGCAGCGATTCGAGTTTTGACGCCGCATCGGCGTTCGCGGGTGCTGCCTGGCGATGCTGGGACAAATATTCGCTCCATCCGCTGCCCAGCCGCAGCAGCGCGGCACGCGTGGTCAGAAACACCACGTACTGCGCCACCAGTGCCCAGTATCCGAACTCCTGGAGTGCAAGCGTCAAGGCAGCGGCAACGCTGAGCAACAGCGCCAACGTTTCCGCGCGCGCGATAGGACCGAAACGTAGCAAACGCACGAGTCGTGCTTCCCAGACCGCCGGTATGCCCGCGAAGAACACGCCGACGGAAACCACGAGGGTGACGGCCACCACTCTCGGTTCATTGTAAAAGTGTGAGAGCGGGACGGCAGCGAGCAGCACCAGGGCTGCGAGCACGGCGCTACCTATCAGGCAGAGCTTCGACACCCGCACCGCGAGCGCGGCGTTCCAGTCAGCCGTGTGCACGAGTGCCGGACCCAACCCGAATCCGCGCACGGTGTCCACGAGCCCGGTGAGCGTGGCCACCATGGCGAATACGCCAAAGTCGGTTGGCGTAAGCAATCGAGCCAGCCACATGCCCGTGGCCACGGAGACCACCACCCGAACGGCCTGCGCGGCGAGTTGAGTGGCTCCCGCTCGCGCCGCATCACCACGCACGGCGACGGGCGGCTCGCCGGAGGGTCGCGCTTCGTCGGACAGAGGGGGCGACAAGGGAGCGGTCACGCGTGCAAGTTATGTCGTTCGCCGCTCGTCGCGCTCTACCCATCACACTTCCTGCAATGTCGCAGCTCCGTCTCGGTCTGCTCGGCTACGGCCGGATTGCCGAGCTTGTTCATGCGCGTCTGATGACGCAGTTGCCCAACGCCCGACTCGTCGCCATCGCCGAGGCCGACGCGTCGCGTCGCGCGATTGCGGAGCAGACCACGGGAGCCATTGGGTTCCCGAGCGTCAAGGCACTGATCGCCGCTGAGATGACGGATGCGGTCGTGGTCTGCCTGCCCACGCCGCAGCATGCCAGCGCTGCGGAGTCGTGCTTTGACGCGGGATTGCATGTGTATCTCGAGAAGCCGATCGCCACGACGATGGACGATGCGGCACGGGTGCTGGCGGCGTGGGAGCGGTCAGGCAAGGTAGGCATGATTGGCCTCAACTTTCGCTTCAGTCCACAGTATGCCGCGCTGCGGGAGGTGGTCCGGGAAAAATCCCTTGGTCGCATCGTGACGGTGCGGAGTGTTCTCACGTCGTCGCCGCGCGCGCTGCCTGAATGGAAGTCGTACCGCGTGAGCGGAGGCGGTGCGCTGCTCGATCTCGCCACCCATCACATCGATCTGCTTTCGTACGTGCTGCAGGACCCGATCGTAAGTGTGCAGGCGGCCGTCTCGAGCGTCAGTACGGAGCATGACACGGCCAGTTTGCAGGCGACGCTGGCATCGGGCGCGCTATACCAGGGCATGTTCTCGTTGACCGCGCCGGAGTCGCACCGCTTCGAGATCAGCGGGGACGCGGGTACGGCGTCGTACGATCGCATGATCGACCGCGAGATCCGGGTCGTGCCACTCAAGGTTGCGCACAGCCGCTCCCACCGCGTCGCGCGTGTGCTCGACGCCGTTCATCCGCGAGCACTGCTGCGCGGGGCGCAGCCGGAGCCTTCATTTCAGTTGGCATTGGAAGCGTTCGTGGCGGCTGCCCGCGCAGGCGGCAATCGCGCGGCCCCATCATCGCTGCGCTACGCCGCCAATTGTCTCTCGGTGGTCCTGGCGGCGGAACGTTCGGCGTTGACGGGGAAGGCGGAACGCGTCGTGCCGCTGGAGCGCCCTGCGTGACCTCGTGAAGATCCTGCTGCTGCACGACTACGGCACGGCAACCGGAGGCGCCGAGCTGCAGATGCTCGCGCTTCGGCGCGGATTGCGAGCACGGGGGCACAACGTCCGGCTGTTTACCAGCCGTGCGAAGCACGTGGGCGGTGAAGTGCTCGCAGATGATAGCTGTTTTGGCGTGACCAATCGGTTGCAGGTTCTAACGCAAACGTATAATCCGTCCGCCGTCCGCCAGTTGAAACGTCTGCTGCGTTCGTTCCAGCCTGATGTCGTTCATGCACGAATGATCCTGTATCAGCTGTCGCCGGCGATCCTTCCGTTGCTATCGAAGTATCCCGCGATCTATCAGGCGGCCATGTATCGGGCGATCTGTCCGCTCGGCACGCGCGTGCTTCCCGATGGCAGCGATTGCACGCATATCGCGGGTCGCGTGTGCCTGAAGGAGCGTTGTGTCACGCCCCAGAGCTGGGTCATGCTCATGTTGCAGCGCATGCTGTGGCAACGCGGACGCGCCGTCTTCTCGCGCTACGTGGCGCTGAGTCATGTAATGCGTGAGACGCTCGAATCGGGGGGCCTCTCGCCGGTGAGCGTTATTCATAACGGCGTGCCGGAGCGGCAGATGCGGGCTCAGCTCCCGGCGACACCGCGCGTAGTATACGCGGGACGGCTTGCCCGCGAGAAAGGCGTGGACGTGCTGCTGCGCGCCTTTGCCGTTGCGCGCCGAACGGTGCCGTCGGCGAAGCTGGACATCATCGGCGACGGACCGCTGCGCGCGACCCTGTCCCAACTGGTTGATTCGCTGCAGCTGGCATCCAGCGTGCAATTCCTCGGCCATCTCCCGCGCGAGCAGATGGAACTTGAATGCGATGCCGCGTGGCTGCAGGCGGTGCCGTCACAGTGGCATGAGCCGTTCGGAAACGTGAGTACCGAGGCAATGATGCGCGGCACTGCTGTGGTGGCGAGCGATGTTGGCGGGCAGCGGGATATTGTTCGGCATGAAGAGACCGGATTGCTGGTTCCCGCGCATGACGAAGTTGCCTGGGTACGCGCGTTGACCACGTTGTTGACCGATCGGGCGCTCGCCGAGCGCTATGGTGCGGCCGGACGCGCCCGTGCACTGACGAGCTTCAGTGAGGGCGCCAGTCTGGATCAGTGGGAGGCGCTCTACCGCGAGGTGATTGCCGAGCGCGGCACCGGGATCGCATCGAGGGAGACGGCATGACGTCGCCGCCTGAAGACAATCGCATCGTGCTCTCGGTGGTGGTGGTGACAGCGCAAACATTCAGGAACGTGCGTCGCACCGTACGTCACCTGCAGCAGCAGACGATTGCCTCGCAGATCGAGTTGATGCTCGTCGCGCCGGATCGTGCGGCCGTGTCCGATGCCGCGCCGCATGAGCTGAGCGGGTTCGGGCGCGTGGCCTGCGTCGAGGTGGGTCCCTTCGCCGACGTGGATCGCGAGGCCGCGCGTGCTGTACCCGTGGCTACCGCATCGCTCATCGCATTCATCGAAGACCATGCCTTTGCGGAGCCACAGTGGGCCGAAGCGATGGTGGCCGCTCATGCCGGTCCGTGGGTTGCGGTGGCCAGCACGATGGTGAACGCCAATCCCGAACGTGTGCTGAGTTGGTGCAACCTGCTGGTCTCTTATACGGCATCGGTGGAGCCGGTCGTGGAAGGAGAACGTAGCGCGATTCCGGGACACAATATCTCCTACAAGCGCGAGGCGCTGCTGCCGTTCGGCGACGCGCTGCCGGATCGCATGGTGCGGGAAGGCGGTTTGCTGTCGGAACTTCGCTCGCGCGGCGGTCGATTCATGATCGCGGAGCGCGCGCGGGTGCACCACATCAATCCGTCCACGATTGCGGCCACTGCTGAGATTCGTTGGCACGCTGGGCGTCTGTACGGCGCACGACGCGCGGCGTCCGGCCGATGGAGTTTGCCGAGGCGAGCGCTGTACGTCGCGTTGGGCCCGCTCATTCCGGTCGTGCGATACTCCCGGGTGACACGAGAGCTCTTTGGCAACCAGACGCGCATCGATATCGCGCGTCGGGTGAAGCCGGCGATATTCGCGGGACTTGTCTTCGATGCGCTTGGACAGATGGCCGGTTACGCGCTTGGTGCGGGCGGGAGTCTTTCCGCGCTCACACGCTTTGAACTCGATCGCATGCAGCACATCACGCGAGCCGAGCGACAACGATTCGAAGCACTGCGCGGGTGAGCGACAAATGAAGCAGAACCCGGCAGAGCAGACACAGCCTTCGTTCGCGTGGCCCATGCTGCTGGTGATCATACCGGTGCTGTGCAACGCCGTGTGGCTGTGGCCGGAGCTTGTTGGCGCACCGAGTCAGGCAGACACCGCCTTCCACGCCCTGATGATCGAGCGGGCCAGCGAGGCGTTGGCGAGCGGCCGCAGTCCGGTGGACTTCTGGATTCCGCAGCTCGAGTTCGGATTTCCGCAGTTTCTCTACTATCAGCACCTTCCGCACCTGTTCGTGGTGGGCGTGCACCGCGCGCTTGGGGGCAGCGTTGAACTGCTCACGATCTTCCACGCTGTGCGTTGGTTGTTGCTGGTGACGTTCCCGCTCACCGTATACTGGTCGGCGCGCCGGCTCGGCTGGACATCGCGCGAGGCGGCCGTCGCGGGCGCAGCAGCATCGTTGCTATCCGGTGACGCACGGTTCGGTTTCGAATACAACAGTTATGTATGGCGCGGCTTCGGCATGTATACGCAGCTCTGGGCGATGCACCTGTCGTTCGTGTCGCTGGCACTGCTGCATCGGTTGCTGAGAGAGGGCAAGGGCTATGCATCCACGATCGGGTGCCTCGCCGCGCTCGCGCTGTCGCAGCTTCTCTATGCATACATGGCTGCAATCACAGCGCTCATCGTGCTCGCGACCGGTGCTTCGGCACGTCAGATGGTATTGCGCGCAACGCGACTCGCGGTAGCTGGCGCGGCCTCCATCGCGATGACGCTGTACATGGTCGTCCCGTTCCTGCAGAGCAAACCATTCCTCAGCACCTTCCCGGCGATGCCCGGCGCGACAGGCGTCAAGGCATACGAGGCGAACTTTTTCAGCACCGACATCCTCGATCACGAGCGATTGCCGGTGCTCACGCTGCTGCTCCTGCTGGGTGTGGGCGTCGCGATCGTCTTCGCGGTGAAGTTGCGTGACCAGCGTGCGCGACTCGCGCTCGCGGGATTCGTCGTGTGGGCGTTGCTGTGTTTCGCGGGTGACAAGCTCGGTCCCGTCTCACTGCTGCTCGGAACGTATGGCGCCGACGTCAAGTACCGTTTCATCGGCGCGATGGAGATGTTCGCCATACTGCTCATGGGTCTTGGGGGCGGTTGGTTGTGGGATCGCCTTGCCGGCTGGCGCGCTGCGCGGGTAGTCGCGCCCGGCATGCGGCGCTATACACCCGCGCTGCTGGGCGCCGCCGCCGTATTGCTCTGGCTGACACCGGCGTTTCTCGAACGCGCAGCGTTCTACTCCACCAACACACGCTGGATTCGGGAGACGGCTGCGGCGATCGAGAACGACGCAGATCTGAACGGCGTGCTCACAATGCTCGCGGACGCACCGGCGGGTCGCACATACGCCGGACGCCCCGACAACTTCAGCAACGCGATGATGGTAGGTCCCGTTCTGCGCGTGACCGACGTGATCAAAGCGCGCGCGATGCCCGGATTGGTGCCGCCGTACCAGGGCCTGTCGCTCAACACCGAAATGGTATGGCAGTTCGACGACTCCGAGCCTTCACAGTACGACCTGTTCGATGTGAGACAGGTGATCGTACCTGCGGACGCGAAGGTGCCGCCGTTCTATCAGCCGTTCGTGCAAACCACGCGATATCACGCGTACCGGGTGGCCACGAGCGGAACGACACGCTGGATCGCGGCGGACGACCGGCGCACTGCCACATCACAACTGGCACTGCTGCGTGGCAATCTCGGCTGGCTCGAGAGCGACCTTCCTGCGGCGCGAGTGCATGTGCGGTGGGACTATCCCTCCCCGCCGGCCGGTGGCGCCACAACCACGTCGACCCAACGCTGCGTCGATATCGGACAGTCGTTCGATTCGTTCGCGGGCGTCGACTCGATCGTCGTTGATGTGCGCTGCACTGAGGCGGGCGTGCTGCTGTTCAAGACGAGCTATCATCCGAACTGGCGAGTCGAAGCAGACGGTATGCGCGTGGAGAGCTTCATGGTCTCGCCCGCGTTCCTCGCGGCGGCCATCCCGGCGGGTGCGCAACGTGTACAGGCAGTCTACACAGTCACGCGGGCCAAGCATGCGCTGCTCGCATTCGGTGTGCTTGTGTTGATAGCCGTGCTACTGCTGCGAGACAGGCTCGAACTGCCAGCATCAAGCGTTGCGAAGCCGCTCGGCCTGGCGACGCCCGGAGTGTGAGTGCGCTGATTGGTCGCCAAGCGATGATTTGAGCGCAGCCACGCGCACCGGGTCGTCGACGCGCAGCGTTCCGGGCGATGCATGCGTGGCGTTCATGCCGAACACCACACCACCGTTCTCGCCGCGCCGATACTCCGCCAGCGTGCGCAGCGGCTCGACACTCCGCGAGAGTGTCTCGATATCGAGGGTGGTAACGACGCATCGCAGGCAGGGAGACCCGACGCCTACCTCGACCTCGCCAATCATGATGCGTGCCCATCCGTCCTCGTCATGCGCGGCGGTGCCCGAGAGCAGCACATTCGGGCGAAACCGATCCGCGGTGAGCACTGACTCACCCTTTGACCGAAGGCGGTCGTTGAGAGCGCCAAGGCTGGCCTCACCGAGCAGCAACAATGGTGCTCCATCCGTTACGCTGACGGCGCGCGCCGAGTGCGGAAGCGAGCCGGCAAACCTTGCCTGCAGCGGACGGTGCGACTCCGGAACCATGTGCATGAGGCGGCAAGGTGTTTCGAGCGCGCTGCTGCACCACTCGGCCGCAGCATTTCCGGCATCTGCCATGAGCAGCACATCATCCCAGCACCGCACCTCACGATGCACACCTGTGGAAGCGTGTGCGACCGTAATGGTGGGTAACCCGGTGACGCTCAATGTGAGCGGACCGTCGGCCGCGATTGCGCCTTCGTCACCCCGTGGTAGCGTTGCGATGAGTTGCGCCAACCGCGACACGTCTCGCGGCGTGATCGCGACATTCGACTCGTCCACCAACATCCAGCGTCGGTCGCCGACCGCGCCAAGTTCGTCGAGCGGCATCACGGGAACGGCAACGGGTCGCGCGCCCTTGAGCGGATGCACGAACAGCGCGGAAACACGCGGTGAATCAACGGACATGATCTCAGCGGGAACGGGCGAGGGCGGCCTGTACGCTGACGAACTCGCCCACATTTTCCATGGTGAGCAAGCCGACGAGCGCACCGCGGGAGAGCACCGGCATCGTGCGGTGCGACGACCCCTGCATTCGTTGCAGCGCACCGTCCAGCATTTCCTGCGCGTCGACGTGCGGCACGTCGCGCTGCATCACGTCAATCACTCGATACCCGTCGCGCGGGCGGGCGAGCGCAGTCAGCAGCCCCTGCCGAGTCAGCACGCCGACCACCTGCGTGCCGCTCGTAACCGGAAAATCCTGCTGACTCCCGGCGAGCAGCAACTCGACAGCGCGAGACAGCGCGTCCTCGGGTTCGAGCGTACGGAAGTCCGTGATCATGGCATCCGATACGGGAATACCATCGAGCGTGCCCTTCATCTGCGCCGCAAGCGACTCCTGCGATGCGCCGATCCAGACGAAGAGCGCGATGAGCATGAGGAACGGATTCGTGAAGAAGCCGACGACGGCAAACATTGCGGCGAACAACTTGCCCACATTTGCGGCGGTGGCCGTGGCGCGTGCGTAATTCATGCGCATGGCCAAGAGCGCGCGCAGCACGCGTCCACCATCCATTGGAAACGCTGGCAGCATGTTGAACGCCACGAGCATCACATTGATCGCCAGCAGGCGTTCGAGAGCGCCGGGTCCCGTAAGGCCCGATCCCGCAGCCACCATCGAATCCGATGAAAGCGGCCGGCCGATGCCTGCGAGCAGCGTGGCAATCACGATCACGATCACAACGTTCACCGCGGGACCGGCCAGGGCGACGAGCAACTCCTGCGACGGCTTGTCCGGCATGCGCTCGAGTCGCGCCACGCCGCCAATCGGAAGCAGAGTGATGTCACGTGTACGCACACCAAACCGTCGTGCCATGAGAGCGTGGCCAAACTCGTGCAACAGCACACACAGGAACAACGCGAGCAGGAACGCAACGCCGCTCAACGCCGCAGTGACGCTTTGCTGCGACGACCAAAGCGAAAGCGCGATCCACACCAGCAACACCAGAAAGGTGAGGTGAATCTGCACCCGGATGCCGGCGACGCGTCCAACCGACAGTGACCACTTCATGGGACGTTCCGATCAAGGGAGAACTTCATGCTGCGCTGGCCAGTCTCGTGAAGACTGCTGGTGAAGCTTACTCGGTTGCTCGAGTCGGAGACTACATCAAGCGAAGACAACCCAGGGCGCAGGAACCGCGCTCCCTAATTGGCACGCGGTGTCGTACGAACGATGCGTCCGCCCTGGACGACCATGTGCACGCGGCGCAGCGCCCCGATGTCCACAGACGGATCACCGTTCACCACCAGCAGGTCCGCGTGCGAGCCTGCGCGAAGTGTGCCAAGCGTTCCGTCGTCCATGATGATCCGGCCCGCGGTGGCGGTTGCCGCGACGATTGCCTGCATCGGCGTCAGCCCGTAGTCCACCAGGATCTCGAGTTCTCGCGCGTTGTCACCGTGCGCAAACACGCCGACATCGCTGCCATTGGCGATCGTCACCCCCGCGGCGAGCGCAGCGCGAACAGATTCGCGCTTCGCCTTGATGCGCGCCGGTTCCGCACCAGTGCCCGGACGCCAGCCACCATACTGCGTGATCGCATGGCCGGCGGCCACCGTAGGCACCAGCACCACATTGCGCTCGCGCATCAGCGCGAAGACTTCCGGGGTGCCGCCATCGCCGTGTTCAATCGTCTGCACGCCCGCCAGCGCTGCATTCCGCATGCCTTCTGCCGACGACGCGTGCGCGATCACCGGCCGACCGCTCGAGTTGGCAATGGCCACGGCCGCCTGCAGTTCTTCGACGGTGAACGCGGGTTGCGCTGAACCACCGGGTCCCCATCGATAGTCCGCATACAGTTTGATCACATCCGCACCACGTGCGATCTGACCTCGCACGGCCGACACGAGTTCCGATGCATTGCCCGCCTCTTCAGCGGCGATCGGAATACGATGCTCGGGTGCGAATCCGCGCGGTGCATAGCTGCCTCGCATCACGATCGCCTGCTCGGCGATGATCAATCTCGGCCCCGGAATCACTCCCTTGGAGAGGGCGTTCCGCAGTCCGACGTCCATGCTGCCGGCCCCTTCCGTGCCCAGATCGCGCAGGGTCGTGAAGCCGGCGTCAAGCGTCCGTGCGAGATGTACCGTCGCCCTTGCCACGCGTTCTCCCCACGCTTCCCGCAACACCTGGTCTTCCCAACTGACTTCGTTGTACGGATGCAAGAGGACGTGCGAGTGCAGGTCGATCAATCCGGGAAGCAGTGTCGTGCCTGGCATCTCCAGCACTCGTGTTCCGGGGGGAATCCTGATTGAAGCCCGCGGTCCTACGGCCGAGATACGTCCACCGGTGACGAGCACAGCCACACCGACCTGTGGCGCGGCGCCAGTGCCATCGATAATCCGATCCGGGAGCAGAAGCAGCGCGGGCACGGAATTGCTCGAAGGCTGTGCCTGCAGTCCGGCCGCGAACGAGGAAAGCATCGCCAGAGGGACGAACGCGCTGCGCGCTGCGCGTGCGACGCTTTGGCGCCGGGTCAGAGATCGAACGATACTGGGAACTGCGAGTCGGAAGGGATGCATCGAGGTTGGACCGTGTATGAGGAAGTCACAAAGCTGCGTCGCTGTGCGCAGTGTGTCCACGCCGGCGAGCCTCACGACACTGTCAGCATGTCTGCCGGCGCGCCCGACTGGACTAACGTGTGGCGGCACCACAGTTTCTGGGAACGATCAATGACGCAGCCTGGCGCAGGTCCTCCATCGCTCAGCCGGACCAGACGATGCCCGAACGTTCAGCGCAGGATACGATTCCTGATGTGCGCGTGAAGCCCCGCGACGACGAGCTCGACGTGTTCGGATTGACGCACAAGGGCCTCGTGCGCGATGACAATCAGGATCACTTCCTGCTGGCAACTATCCACAAGCGCGTGCAGGTGCTGCAGACCAGCCTGAGTGCCCATGACCGGTCGCCGCTCTCCGATGAACGACTCGCAGTTTTCGCGATGGTGGCCGATGGTGTGGGCGGCGGGGAAGGCGGCGAACGCGCGAGCGCGACCACGCTCGAAGTGGCGACGCAGTACTTCGTGGCCAGCACCGATTGCTACTACCGCGCGGATGGTACCGACCAGGCATTCCTGGAGGTGCTGCAGGACGCGGCGCTCAAGTGTCACGAAGCAGTTCGGGCGCGCGCCGAAGCCGAGGGGCACGGACGCACGATGGCGACCACACTCACCCTGTTCATGGGGGTATGGCCATCGTACTACCTGCTGCAGGTCGGGGATTCACGCTATTACCTGTATCGTGACGGTGAGCTTTCGCAGGTCACACGTGACCAGACCATGGCGCAGGACCTGATCGACGAGGGCGTGTTCACACGCACCGTCGCGGCGCGATCGCGATATGCCAACATCCTCTCGAGTGCCATCGGCGGACAGCATTCGCTGCCGGTGATCACGCGCCTGCAGGCCGACTGGAATCTGGTGCACCTGCTGTGCACCGATGGGCTCACCAAGCATGTGTCCGACAAGCAGATTCGCGACCGACTCGCGAATATGACGTCAGCGCGGCAGGTGTGTGAGCAGTTGCTGCAGGACGCACTGGATGGCGGCGGGACCGACAACGTGACTATCGTGGTGGGACGCGCGGTGCCAAAGCACTGAGGCCGCGCGTTCACGCGTCCTCCAATCGTTCTGCCATGCCTCGTCGTACTGGGTCGTACCGTGTGGCGTTTGTCGCGCTGATCGCAAACGTCTGCGCACCTGCCGTTGCTGCAACGATCACGTCACCGCTGATTCCATTGAGCATGTCGGTCGGAACTTTGCAGGCGCAATCGACGCCGGTTCCTCAGTCGTCGCCGTCGGTATCGGCGCACACGAATCCGCGTCATGACTTCTCCGGCCTGTCGCCCTGGCCCGCGATCCGTCAGGAGCGCATTCGCACGCTGCTACCAGCCGCGATGGAAAAGGCGAATGTGAATGCCTGGGTCATCATCGTGCGCGAGAACGCGAATGATCCGCTCGCGCTGCACGTTGGTGGAGAGAATGCCGGCGCACCGTCGGCGATCCTCTTCCTGCGCAGTGGCAGCACTGTGCGTTCCTACATCCTCGCGGGTTTCGGTGAGGTGATCGCGCTGCGTGAACTCGCGGTGCACGATTCCGTCATCGCGTACACCGCCGAAACCGGCGGACCACTCGGCGGCGTGGCCGAACGTTTGCGCGCAGCGAATCCCGCGCGCATCGCGATCAACAGCGGCAACCTCGCAATGGCCGACGGATTGTCCGCCACGCAGAAAGTCGCCCTCGAGCGCGCGCTGGGCCCCGAGCTGTCGTCGCGACTGGTCTCGTCCGCGGAGCTCGTGAGCTACTGGCTCGATCGCAAGCTGCCGGCCGAGGTGGAAATCATGCGACGTGCGGCAGAGCTCACGGTGCAGCTCGAACAGGAAGCCTATGCCACGGTCGTGCCGGGCAAGACTCGTGACAGCGATCTCGCGCGGTTTCTCAAGCGACGAATGCGCGAGCTGGCGGTCGAAGACGGGTGGTCGCCCGCGCAGAATCCAAGTGTGAACTCGGGGGCGGATCGGGGACATTCACACGCGTCGAATCGCATTATCGAACATGGTGATGTCGTCCAGACGGACTTCGGCATCAAGGTGTACGGCGTGTGGGGCACCGATATCCAGCGTTTCGCGTACGTGCTGCGGCCCGGTGAGACGAGCGCGCCGGATGACGTGCAGGCGAAGTGGCTGTCGGCGCGTCGAGGCGGAGAAGCCGCGTTTGCGATGATGCGTCCTGGCGTTACCGGTGCCGAGGTCGACTCGGCGCAACGCGTGGTCATGAACCGCAACGGGTCTGCGTCAGTCCCGTGGGGCACCGGTCATTCGGTGGGCTACTGGGCGCATGATGTCGGGCCGGGGCTCAACCGCTTCAGCCGTCGCGCGCTCGAAGCGGGACAGACGTTCGCGTTCGACGGTTTTCACGCGTGGACACTGCCGGCTGGCAGCGGTACGTGGGGCGACGGCAGCAAGACGATCTCGGTGGAGGAGATGGTGGTCATCACCGAGACCGGCGCCGAATACCTCGTGCCGCCGCAGCGGGAGTTGATTCTCATCCGCTCGCGCTGACTTGTTCGCGGGCAGTCGTTTCGTCCTTCACACCACTCCCTGGAAAATTCTTCATGATGATCAGCGAACGACTGGCGCAGGCAATCAACACGCAGATCGGCAACGAGTTTGCGGCGAGTCTGCAGTACTACGCCATCGCCGCACACTTCCGGCATGCGCAGTTGAAGCTGCTGTCCAAACTGTTTTTCGCGCAGGCAGGCGAAGAACGCGAGCATGCGGAGAAACTGCTGACCTATCTGCTCGACACAGGCAGCAAGCTGCAAATACCGGCAGTGCGCGCTCCCGTTGCGACGTTTCCATCCGCGTTGGCGGCCGTCCAGGCGGCTCTCGATTGGGAGCGCGAGGTGACCGGACAAATCAACGGCCTCATGAAGATCGCCGACGAGGAGGGCGACTACCTCTCACAGGGTTTTCTTCAGTGGTTCGTCGACGAGCAACTGGAGGAGGTGAGCAAGATGAATCGCCTGTTTCAGGTGGTGCAGATGGCCGGCGAGCGCAATCTGCTGTCGGTAGAGGCGTACCTGGTGCACGGGGACTGACATCGCCCCGGCACCAGGCATCGGCATGGACCGCTCCGGTACGTCGAACCAGAACTACGGCTTGCGACGATCATTTGCGAGCGACCGATAATACTCCTCGACAAGCGCGCGATACTCAGCGGGCACCGGAGCACGCGCGCCAAGCGCCGGGCGATTGTCCGCGCCGAGTCCGTAGCTGCGGAACAGCGCGAACTCGAACGTCTTGAGTCCTTCGATGACTGACGCCTGCAGTTCTGCGAGCCCTTTGGGGTCGCCCAAGAGGCGTCCGGTTTCGAGCTGACGCAGATCTTCGATGGCGCGATCGAGTTCGCGCACATCGAGGCCCTGACCGGCCAGTTCCCGGCGCAGCGCTTCAGCATTCTGACGACGCATCCGGAACTCACCGCGCGCCTGACTGGCGTCTCCCGACGGAGAGCCGTCAGCGCGCGCACCGGTGGGCATGTTGCCCAGCTGTCCGCCGCGACCGCCTTGCTGCTGACCCTCGCCGCGCTCTCCGCCCTGGCCCTGTCCGCCTTGCTGGCCCTGGCCTTGCTGCCCTTGGCCCTGCTGACCCTGCTGACCCTGCTGACCCTGCTGACCCTGCTGACCCTGCTGACCCTGCTGACCCTGCTGTCCCTGCTGTCCCTGCTGCCCCTGCTGCCCCTGCTGCCCCTGCTGCCCCTGCTGCCCCTGCTGCCCCTGCTGCCCCTGCTGCCCCTGCTGACCCTGCTGCCCCTGC
>JBGTFN010000312.1:0-5793 GCA_041747275.1 Gemmatimonadaceae bacterium
TCACCGCAAGGACGCCCAGCCGATCACGCCGCCTCTGGCCGCGCCTTGGTATACGCGGCGCACGCGTGGCGTAGCGCCAAAGTCGCCGACGCCTCGAGTTCATACTCGAAGTGCAGGTCGCCCAGCGCCTCCGCGTCGTGCTGCTTGATCAGCCGCGCGGCGTGATCGGCAATGGAGTGTCGCCGCAGATACTCGCGCGCCGCGTGCCACAGGCTATTCGCATGTTTGCGAAGCGCTTCTTCGGGAATGGCGGCGCTCTGGCACGCAACTTCGTAGCCCAATACGCACTCCTCGAGGGCGAGGTCGCACGTTTCCACGATCGCGTGCGCTGCGGTCAGCTCAGCGCGTCCGACATTCCGGGAGATCAGCCGGGAAAGCCGCTCACGCTGTCGTGCGCATTCATCGGCGGTTCGCGCCAAGGCATCTGCGCACATGGTGGGATGGGCGTTGAACGCAACGTCATCCTCGTCATGCAGGAGGCGCGATGCGGCGTTCGGTCGTGGGGAGCGGGTGCCAGGCATGGGACGCGGACTGAGCGAACGTGAATGAAGGACTGAAACAGACGGCAGCGCGATTTCAGAGCACGTCGGGAGGTAGGACCTGTGATCTACACAGACATAGGCCCCCAGCGGTAGTGGGGGCGTATGGTCTTGCGTTGACGTGACACCTGCCACGACCGAAATTGTCGGTCAACAGGCCACGAGTTTCGTGGTTCCTTCGCCCATGAAACACGCGCCCGAGGTGCACATGTCCGACGCTCCGTACGACGACTCGTCACCGAATGGCGGCGCGAACGAGTTTCGCCACCTGATCGTGGAAACGCGAGCAGACGGCGTCCAGACGATCACGCTCGACCGTCCGGAGCGACTGAACGCCGTCAATCCGCGTCTCGCCGACGAGTTCCCGCTCGCTCTGGAATCGGCGGCGCGCGAAGATTCCGTTCGCGCGGTGGTGATCACGGGAGCGGGACGCGGTTTCTGCGCGGGACTCGACCTGAGCGAGCCGGTGTCGCTCACCGATGGGCCGCGCGCGGATCGAATCGACCCGCTGTATTGGGTGGGGAAGTGGGTGCTCGCACTTGCGCGTTGTGAGAAGCCGGTGATTGCGGCGGTGAACGGCGCGGCTGCCGGTGCAGGTTTCGGACTCGCGCTCGCCTGCGACTTGCGAGTGGTCGCGCAAGGTGCGCGCATGACGGCGGGTTATGTGCGGCGCGGTCTTTCTCCTGATGCCGGCGTATCGTGGTTCCTTCCGCGACTGTTGGGGCATGGACGTGCAGCCGAGATCCTGTTCACCGGACGCGACATCGAAGCGGATGAAGCCGAACGCATCGGGCTCGCCACGCGCGTTGTGCCGGACGGTGAAGTACTCGCTGCCGCGCAGACGCTCGCCGCGCAACTCGCTGCCGGTCCACCGATTGCGCTCGCACTCACCAAGCGGCTGCTGTTCGAGAGCGCGAGCGCGCCGTTGGAGGCACACTTGCGCAGTGAACTCGGGCACATCAAGACATGCTTCGCGAGCAACGATGTGCGAGAGGCCATGGCCGCGTTCATGGAGAAGCGCGCGCCAGTGTTTCGAGGTCGTTGAGCGAAGGTGTTTAAATCGCTGCGCGTCGGCGGCTGCTGCCGATTGGGCTCCGATAGCTAGCGGATTGCGCCCAACGGGCGGGAGCCGAACCGCCCAAACGAAAGCGGAGGTGATGCATCAGTGTGGAGGGGCCGGACGGGGTGAGGCCGAACGGGACCACGCGGCATTGCCGGTGGCCCCGCACTCGACGCCCCCTTCGGCCTCACCCCGTCAGGCCCAGTCTGTAGATCCCCGACCCTGCACGGGTGCGTTCGGCGCTTCGGCTCCCGCCTCTTCGGCCTCCCGTTGCCGGCACGCCGATCATCAGGAGATCGGCGGCGTCTGCCCCGGTCGCAC
Source organism: Gemmatimonadaceae bacterium (assembly GCA_041747275.1). Classification (GTDB taxonomy): domain Bacteria; phylum Gemmatimonadota; class Gemmatimonadetes; order Gemmatimonadales; family Gemmatimonadaceae; genus JAABRT01. The sequence goes on from JBGTFN010000312.1 coordinate 1,921, forward strand.
TCTGAGATGAGGCGGCAGTTGCGCGATGAGTGGCCCGAGTTCAGCCGCGCGCTCGAGCGTGGTCACGAACGTGAGGCCTTCGATGCTCACCACGAGCAGTCCACTTACCCCGTACACGACAACCTCACCGTTCTCGCTGTGTACGATGTTGCCTGAGGAGTCGATGCACTGGGCCGGCCCGATCACGCCGTTGCCCGTGTCGTCGAGTTCGCGCACGCGACGAAGCGATGCCCACGTGCCCACGTCGTCCCAGCCGAAGGACGCCGCCATCACCACGACCTTGCGACTGCGCTCGAGCAGTCCGCGGTCGATGGAGATGCTGCTGGTGATGTGCTCCTCGAACAGCGGAAGTTCGCCGGCCGAAAGGTACGGCAGGCCATTCGCAATTTCCGGCACGCGTTCGGACAGTTCGTCGAGCACCGTCTGCGCCTGCCACACGAACACGCCGGTATTCCAGAGCGCGCCATCGGCGATGAGCGTGTCTGCGAGCGCCAGAGACGGCTTCTCCACAAAGTGCTCCACGTGGCACGCGCCGCCGTCCGCCAGCGACACGAACGAGTCGAGCGGCAGACCAGGCTTGAGATAGCCAAAGTGCGGTTCGCACCGCGACGGCTTGGCGCCGATGGTGACCAGCCACGAATCCTCGGAGGCAAGCTGCGCCGCGCGGCGCAGCGTGTCGTGGAACGCATCGTGATAGTCCACCGCGAGATCGGCGTGCAGCGCACAAAACACGGTCTTCGGTCCGGCTCGGCGACTGATTTCCTGTGCCCCCCAGGCGAGCGCGGCCGCTGTGCCGAGCGGGCGTGGCTCGATCAGCAGGTTGCCACGCGGCAGCTCGGGAATCGCGGCGTGCAGCACGTCGGCGATGTCGGCGCTGGTGATCACCAGTACGCGCTGCGCTGGCACCAGGGGCGCAAGTCGCGCGAGCGTATCGGCAATGAGCGGACGCGCGTCAACGAGCGGCAGTACCTGCTTGGGCCGATCCGGCGTGCTGATCGGCCAGAAGCGGGTGCCGATGCCTCCGGCAAAGACGACCGCCCAGAGTGAGGTGCCGACATCGAGCTCGGCTTCAGGATCGAGCTCTGCGAGGTGCTCGGGGTCGATCGCATCTTCGATGACGCCGGTCGAGACGTTGGAAGACGTCGCCGGACCGGGAACGCGTGGAGTGCTCATGTGAAGCGGCCAGTGTGAAGTGTCGCGCCCAGGTCCCTGCGCGTGCGGCGTCTACCGATGAGTTCGCAGAGGACGTCTGGGCGCAAGATACCCATGGCCGCAGGTGCGTGTCACCTGAATCTCGCTCTGGCGCTTTCCGACGTCAGGACGCATGCTGAGAGACGCGCGTAAGCCACCTCCCTAGGGCTCGCCGTGTGTCGGCCCCGTACGCGCTCAACTCGCGAACGGCATCTCGATGCCGGGAGGCCTGCATGCCCGCGATACTGACCCCGCTTTCCCCAGCACAGGTCGCTGCGTTTGCAGCCGGTGACGAAAGCGCGTTCGAACATGTCGTGCGTACCCGTTTCGACGCGCTCGTGGAAAAAGCCGGCCTGCAACTTGGACCCGATGCACCTTCCGCGCCGCGTGTCGCCATGAGCGTGCTGCTTGGTGCGTGGACGGATCGCGAACACCTCACCACGCCCGCTGCGCTCGACGCTTATCTCGACGACGCCGTGCCGCATCGGTGTGCGGAAGAACAGCGTCGTCGCGCGTCATTACACCGGTTCGAAGCGCACGAGGGAGTGCAGGTATCGTCGCACACCGCCAAGACGGGCATGACGGCCGATGAAGCGTGGCAGGAGATTGATCGTCGACTGCACGTGTCTGCAGAAGAGCTCGCGGAGCATCGCGAAGAGTCGCGAAGGCTCGCGCGCAAGCACGCGCGTGAAAATGTGGACCGCGTATCAAAGCGCAGCGTGCCGGTGGGCATGATCGCCGTGGGTTTGGTGCTTGTCGCGGCAGTCGTGTTCGGCATGCGCTGGATGGATCGCGGCAGCGCGGAGCTCGCGCTCACGCGCTCGCTTGAAGCGGCGGACGTGCGCACCTTGCGCGCTGCGCCCGGACAGCGTGGCACGATCGAACTGCTGGATGCAAGCACGGCGCAGCTTGGCGCCGGTACAACACTGCGAATTCCGCGCGGCTTTGGCACCGCAGTGCGTGGATTGGAGCTGGACGGGGCCAGCCACTTCGTGGTGGCGCCGGACAATCCGCTGAACTTTCAGGTGCGCGTGCGCAACAGCGCGATCATCGCGACCGGGACCGCGTTCAGTGCAAGGGCCTATGAAGACGATACAGAGCTCATCGTCTCCGTTCGCGAGGGCACGGTGCGTGTGCATCCGGTGATCGGCGCGGCAGCCTCAACGACACTGAAGGCGGGTGAGTCGCTGGTCGTGACAAACGATGGAAGCACGCGTACACCGACGGCGCAGGAGCTGATGCTGGCCTTTTCGTGGATCGACGGTGAACTCTCGCTCGAGGACGTCAGCGTAGATCAGGCAGTAGCCATGATGCGTCGCTGGCACAATCTCAATGCAAACCTTGCTGAGCCTTCGCTCGGTCAGCGACGGATCACCACAAAGCTGCCGCTCGAGTCATCCGGGCAGGCGCTCGACGCGCTCACGCGCGCAGCAAATCTCGTGGTGACGTACGAGGGGGAGCAGATGGTTCTGCGTGATGTGGGCGCTGTGGCGCCACCGGCTGCGCGTCGGCGGTGAGCGGGGCACCACTCCCAGCGGCCCAACGGGCAGGAGCCGAACTGCCGAACGCATCGGCGCCGGGTCGAATATTTGCTGACTGGGCCTGACAGGGTGAGGCCAAACCGGTCGTCGAGCGCCGCGGTGGCGGCGCTACCTCGCCGCCCCGTTCGGCTTCACCCCGTCCGGCCCATCCACACGGTTGCATCAGATCGGTTTCCGCTTCGGCGGTTGGGCTCCCGCCCATTCGGCACTGTTCCCACGCCGCTCAAACAAACTTGAAATCGCGGCCCGACTCCTCTTACAACGCCTTCGCAATCGCCGCCTCAAGATCCTGCGTACCGCCCACACCCGTGTACACCACCTTTCCAGCCTTGTCGATGACCACCACGTACGACGTCGCGGGTGCGTCGTACGCCTCCGACGCATCACCCCGACGGTCATACAGAAACAGGAACGGCAACTTGTATCGCGCCTGATACGCCTTCACCCGGTCCACGCTCTGATTCAGCGACACAGCAACCGCAATGAACTGCACGCGGTCCTTGTATTTGGCGTGCGCCTTTGTCATCGCGGGCTCCAGCTGTTTGCAGTTGCCGCACCAGGTGGCCCAGAACTCGAGCACGGTTGGCTTGCCGGCAATCACCGCTGAGAGGTCGGTAACCTTGCCGTCGAGCGTCTCGATCGGCGCGCCCGGCGCGGTGGCGCCAACCTTGATGCCGAGATCCTGCGCGTAGAGGGTGGCCGCAACAAGCGGACGCGCTGCGACGGTTGTGACAGCGGCGAGCGTGACGAGAGCGACACGCGCAACGACGCGTGCGAGTCGGATGATCGGCAAGGCGAAGCGCATCAGAAGTAGACCTGTCCCATCTTGATGAGGTAGTACTCGGCCATCACGAGCATGACCACGGCGAATGTTTTCTTCACATACACCATCCACATGCCGGCACGCGGCAGGCGCGACACGGTGCCCGCGGACAGGCCAACGATCACGAGCAGCGCGCACATGCCGATGGAAAACGCAAACAGATACACAAAACCGAGTCCGGCACTCTGCGTGACGCTCACCCAGGTGAGCACTGCCGCCATCACGGGCGCCGAACACGGCGCCGCCACCAATCCGGAAGCCGCGCCCATCACGAACGCACCGGCCGCGCGCCCACCCGTGCCTGCATTCGCCGCTCGC
>JBGTFN010000313.1:0-4867 GCA_041747275.1 Gemmatimonadaceae bacterium
AGCCGGCGGACCTGGTCGTGCTCGAGGTAGGCGCGAACGATGGCCTGCGCGGCGTCGATCCTGATACGACGCAGGCGACCATCGAAGCGTTGATAGAACGAGTGCGCACGAAGCAACCGGCGGCGCGCATCGCACTGGTGCAGATGGAAGCACCGCCAAACCTGGGGTCCGCTTATACGGCGCGGTTCCGGGCGGCGTATGGGGAGGCCGCGCGGCGCACAAACGTGCCGCTCCTTCCGTTCCTGCTGGACAGTGTGGCAGGCAACGCGGCGCTCAATCAGCCCGACGGCATTCATCCCAACGAGCGCGGCTCGCACATCGTCGCGGCCAACATGTGGAGATCGCTCGAGCCGCTGCTGCGGGCGCTCCCGTCAATCGAAGCTGACAGCGCGGCTGAGCGCTGAGGGTTCAAGTGCGCAGGTTGCAGCGCCGACACTCCGAGGAGGATCTTGGCAGTTCGTTGCCCAGCGAGGGGCCCCGTCGTCGCCATGCACAACTCCCCGTGAACCGAGTCACATGTCACTGCTCGCGCTGCTGGACGTCGTGCTGGCCAATCTCGCCGACGAAGCCACCGTCGCCCGGATAACGGAACGTGCCGCTGAGCGGCGAAAGAACCTCGGCAGCTCCGCGGGAACTCTCGCGCGGGCAGAGGCCGTGGTGATGGCGTTCAGCGACGTGACGCGTCTCTCACCGGCAGACGCGTATCGCGTCATCGCGAATCGCGCCGTTGGCCCATTGTCGCAGGTGATGTCGAAGACGCTACAGCGGCACGCGACGGCGCACACGCTCTGTTTGAACCTGAACGCGCTCATCGGGCACGACTTGCAGCCGCTGGTCCCCACGCTCACGCTTCCGGTGGTCGACGTGGAGATGGTGGATGCATCGACGCTTCGGGTCAGCCTGGAGGCGAGTCCGGAAATCCTTGCCTTGACCCAGGGCCTGCTGTCCGGGCTGGCCCATCATTACGGTCAGCTGGCTCGCTTTTCCGAGGTGCCGTTGCTGCGAGGGCAAACGAGCGCACCAGCCACCGGGCGGCGGCACTTCGACGCGATGTTCCAGCGCGACGAGCGCGCGGCCGGTGCCGATCGTCGGTCTTCGGTCGGGAGTCGGTGACGGTTGCCCTGCAGAGCTTGTCCCGGTAAATTTCGGGGCTGCGGGGTAAAACCGATGACTCCATTCCGCGACTTTCCTCTGTTCCTGACGGTTTTTTTATGGCGCTTACAGCAACCCAGATTCGCCGCGGCATGGTCCTCGTGTTCGAGGGCGATCCGTGCCGCATCATTGAGTTTCGTCACCACACGCCAGGCAATCTGCGTGCAATGGTGCAAGCCAAGCTCAAGAACCTGCGCACCGGCTCCTCGTTCGATCATCGCTTCCGCGCGGCGGATACCATCGAGAAGGCGGCGATGGAGACACGCGAGCTGGAGTTCCTGTACCAAGGCGGCGATTCGTATCACTTCATGAACTCGGCCGACTACGACCAGTTCGAGCTCGACGCCGAAGCGCTTGGCGACTCGGCTCCATGGATGCAGCCGGGCATGAAGATTCTGGCGGAATACTACGACGGCAAGCCGATCGGTATTCAGCTTCCGAACTCGCTGACTTTCGAGATCGTCGAGACGGCGCCGGTGGTGCGTGGCGCGACGAAGACGGCGTCGTCGAAGCCGGCGAAGCTGGAGAATGGCGTGACGGTGAACGTGCCGGAGTTTGTGGAGCAGGGCACGCGTGTGCGCGTGAATCCTGCGACCGGTGAGTATCTCGATCGCGCGAAGGACTGAGTTCGCTGTTACACGCTTGAATCACGGCCGCCTCACGATTACACTTTGGGGCTCTGGGTCGCCGATGTGTAAGCACGGCGAAGCGGGACCTCGCGCAAGCGAGCATGGTGGCCGTAGCTCAATCGGTTAGAGCACCGGATTGTGGTTCCGGGGGTTGCGGGTTCAATTCCCGTCGGTCACCCTGGTAGTGCGCGACGAGAGTCGTGTCTAGGTCCGTAGCTCAATTGGTAGAGCACCGGTCTCCAAAACCGGCGGTTGGGGGTTCGATTCCCTCCGGGCCTGTGCCGGTGTATGTTGCGAGGCTTGGCGCCGGTTGCGGCCAAACGGATTGTACAGATGGCGGTATCGTCTAGGGGACTAGGACACAGCCCTCTCAAGGCTGGAACACGGGTTCGAATCCCGTTACCGCTACTTGGGTTTGCAGATGGTACCGGCCGAGAGGCGATGCCGCTGCGACTGGCCTCATCGTCTATCGGTTAGGACGCCACCCTTTCAAGGTGGAGAGACGGGTTCGATTCCCGTTGAGGCTATGCAGGTTGGGCAGCACGTCCCATGGCAGGTCTCGACGCGTTCGAGATTGGTGCAGGTGCAGGATTGTTGGGGGCGTAGCTCAGTTTGGTTAGAGCACTCGACTGTCACTCGAGAGGTCGCGGGTTCGAGCCCCGTCGCTCCCGTAGGTTGGAGTTGGTGCGCATCTGCATTTGTGTGCACCGTTGGTGCAGGACGGATTGCCCTGGTGGTGAAACTGGTAGACACGCCATCTTGAGGGGGTGGTGCCGAAAGGCGTCGCGGTTCGAATCCGCGCCAGGGCATGCACAAAGCGGGACCGGGGTGCGGTTTACCCCGCAGCACTTGAGATCGCACCTTCGGCAGCACCTTGCAGCTTTTGCAGTTTGTGTTTGACCGGCTCGTCCGGTCTTTGCCACAGTAGCTCAGTGGTAGAGCACCCGATTCGTAATCGGGCGGTCATCGGTTCAATCCCGATCTGTGGCTCTGAGTATCGAAAAAAATCCCTGGCCGTTGGCCGGGGATTTTTGCGTCTGGTCAGCGCGCGCGCAACGTCTTCAGGCGCGCGACTGCGTTGGTATTTTCAGGGTTGAGCACGAGCGACCGTTCGTAATGCTCGATCGCCTTTGTCCGGTCACCAAGCGCCATGTAGGCTTCGCCGAGGCTGTCGTGCGGATTGGCGGCGTCTGGATACTCGGCCACGTTGCGCTGAAACACCTTCAACGCGTCCTGTGTCCTGCCCGACCGCATCAGCGCGTAGCCAAGCGTGTTCAGCGTGGACTCGCTGAGCGTCGAATCCGGATAAGTGCGCCGCATCATCCCATACAGTGCGAGCGTGCTGTCGGCGCCTGCATCGGACGCCGCCAGCAAGCGACTATTCGCGTCGGGGAAGAGGACCCGACGAATACCCCATGACACGAGTTGTGGCTCGTCGTTTTGTATGTAGTGGCCGCTCACGGGCGTGAGCAGCACGGTGCCCTGTGCGCCGGGTTCACCGACTCGGGCAAACGCGGTCATGTGTCTGAGTCGCTGGCGGATCCACGCGACGCTGAAGGCGCGATCCTTCTCCGGGCCGCCGGGAACGAACACGACGCCTTCCGGCGGCGGCTCGTACTTGCCGGCGAGAAGTACGACCATCGGAACGCCGGGCGCTGGCGCCAGCGTCCGAAACTCAGGGAATCCCGCTTCGAACATTGGGGAAAAGGCCTCTGCCTCGGCGCGCACACCCGCCGGCACCTCGGGACGACGATACATCGCCATCATCGCACGATTGAACGGTTCACGTCCGTCGGGAACGCCGATGTCTCGGAAGATGGCGTCTTGATCGGCGACAGACTGCGTGAAGTCCGCCGGGTCCACGAACACCAGTCCAGCCACTTCCGTCGGATAGCGTGCGGAATACAGCCGCACGGCAGCGCCTCCAAGCGAGTGCCCTACGAAAACGTACGGAGGCCGCACGCCGGACTTTTCCAGCAGCGTGTGCAGTTCCTCTACGATGTGCGGAATCGTGGGCGCTGCACGACCTTTCGCAGATCCACCGAGACCAGCCCTGTCGTAGCTGAAGGTTGCCGTTGTCGCCGCGAGGTTGCGCTGAACTTCGGTCCAGTTTTCGAGTGGGGTACCCAAGCCGCTTTCGAATACGACGGTCGGTCGCCCCACGAAAACCAGTCCCCCGGTGCGAACCCGGAGCTTGTACCCTCCCATATCGATCATGCGGGTGGCAAGGACGCTCTCGTCGCGACCGGCCCGCTCCGATTGAGCATGCAAGACACCAGCGCCAAGGACCGCGACGAGTAGCAAAGCCGCGGTGCGTGGTACAGGGCGCCTCAGGAATACGCGCTTACGGCACGAGCGAATCGACATGGATCAGTGGTCGGTAGGGGGGCAGAACTTCCAGCACAAAAAAGCCTCCCGGCCCCGACAGCGGAAGTCCGCACCGCTGACAAGATCCGTACGGCAAAGGATGCTCGGCGCATCTGAAACTGTCGCTAGACTCTTGTCGGAGAGTGCTTTACCTTCGACCTATCGAACTTGTGGCCACATTCGGGTGGGCAGCGGTGCAATCCCGATCTGTGGCTCTCGATCGCAACCGTGCCATTGCGGGTGCGGCGGCTCCCATGCGGGAGCCGTTTGCGTTTTCTGACCACGTGGCGTGTGACATCCCGCACACCACGTATCGGTCGTCCTTGCCTTCGCTTCACTCCCGGGACATCGTCTGATCGTTCGATTCCTGACGGATCTCTGATTCCCGATGCCTGCACGCGTCGGTTCACCTCTCCGCCGGAGCGCCGCGTAGATGGCCCAGGCGTTGGATCCCAGATTGGTGCGGCGCTCCAGATGGACGCTCGCGCGCCGTCTGTCGGTCTTGTTTGTCGCGCTGCTGACTCTGGTTGTCGGAGCGTTCGGTGCATCGGCGTACATCGGCGTTCGCGAGGCAGCGGCGATGCGTTCGTCCGAGCGACTCGCCAGTGTGTCGCGTGAACTCGCGTCCGCCGCCGCACGTGGTGTCGTGTCCCGCCGCAACGCGATGCGCGATCTTGCCCAGGATCGAACGATTCAGAGCGCCCTGCGCGCAGCCGCCG
>JBGTFN010000314.1:0-4287 GCA_041747275.1 Gemmatimonadaceae bacterium
CAGCGGCGATAGCATTTGCTGACGGGCGAGCGCGACCTCGCCGTCGGCACCGTGGCGTGCCTGCAGACGCATGGGTCGCGGGCCAACTGGCCGCATGGGACCAGACAGAGATCGACGCGGGCGTCGGAAGTGGCGTGATGCAGGCTGGCCCTGAACCCACGGTTCAGGGCCGTGCGTGCTTCGCGCGTCCGCGGTTTCCTACTGCGCCGCGAGTCCGTACGCGCTCAACGGAATGTCACTCACCGGGCCCAGTCCACTGAGCGTTCCGTTCGCGTTTACGGCATACGGGCGCAGGGTGTTGTTGCCGGGCGCGAGAATGTATGCGTACTGGCTATTGCGGCTCAGTGCCATGTCGAGCGGCCGGCTGCCGCCTCCCGTGTTGGCGGCCACCGACGCAAGCAGCTCCAGAGTGTTGTCCGGGCTGCGTTCGAAACCTGACACGTTGCCGCTACCGGTGTTGGTGGTGAATACCAGGCGACCGTTGTTCGTGATCACCACCCAGCATGCAGCCGTTTGCAGCGTCGGCACGGACGCGCTGATCACCTGCAGTGTCCCGTCGTTGGCAATCGCGTATGTGGAGAGCACCGATGCATCGGCCGCGCCGCCAACTGCTTCGGACACTACAAGGCGGCCGCGATTGTCGAACGCGAAGCCAAACGGCGTTGGACTGGCCGATGGCGACGAGACGCCGGTACCGATCTGTCCGTTGCTCGACAGGGGGTAGGTCGTGATGAGGTTCGTCGCCTTCTCCGTGACCACAAGCCGAGTCCCTCGCGGATCGACGGAGACCTGCGCCGGCCCAGTCATCGCGGCGCTGAGCGGTTGCGTGGCACCGGCCAGTGGACTCAGCGTACCGTCCTGCGACAGCGTGAAGCCCTTCACGCTGTTGGGCATGCCGGCGTTGAGTACGTAAACAAAGGATCCCCGAATCGCCACGCTCACCGGGAACGTGCCGCCTGACGGTTCACGATCGGTCAGCGTGAGTGTCGTGCCGTTAACCCCGAAGACGCTGACATCGTTGCTTCCGGCATTCGTGACGAGCAGCCAGCGCCCATTCTCTGACAGCGTAACGGCTCCCTGCGATCCCAGATTACTGGCACCACTGCCGGTGCCGCCCGTTGACACTTCGGAGCGCTGGCTCAGGCGTCCATCGGGGCTCCGCTGGAACACGATCACTTCGTTGGCGACCGCGTCATTGGTGGATGTGTAGACGGCCCCTGCCGACTGGCCGCCGCTTACGTTGAACGAGGCGGCGGCGTCGGTCGGCGTGAGCGCGGTTGGCGCGGTGTCGGAGCAAGCGGCGAGCGCAAGCAGGCTCAACGCGGCGAGAGTTCGGGTCATCGGTCATTCTCCTGTAATGGGGTTTGGAGAGCATGGTGCTCACACCGCAACACCCCAAAACCGACGAAACAGGCTCACACGCGACCGAAACGGCGATCGCTTTGCTCGCAATGGCACCTGGTTCGTACCGACGCTCGTGGAGATGCAGACGCGTTTCGTCTCGAAGAGCCCAGCAATCGCTTCAAGGGTCCGCGCTTGCGTCATCTCCGTTTTTAGCGTGCGCAGCAGAACCATCGGAGCGGGTTCTTTCAAGGTTGAAGAAAATGAGCCGGTTTGGGCGGAAAGCGGGTGAGAGCATAGGTGGGCCATGCCCGCGTCTCACCCTTCCTCTCTGTCAGGAGTCCCGAATGCTGCACGTTGGCTTCCACAGCGGCTTGTTCGACTCGTTCAACCTCAGAGCAGTGGCCGCCCCGGGCATCGTGTCTGTCGCCGAGGGCTGTATGCGGCTCTCCTCTCGCTGGGTTGGATCGCGCGCCGGAAGCGTTCCATCGCGCGCGTCTGACTGAGCGAGCCCTGATCGAAACCGTACGGCAATACGGCGAGCCGATGCCCGGTGCATCGGCGTCGCTGCGGCCCCCTTGCCATGTCCACCACACCGTAGACAGTGTTGGGCATGGGTATGGGTGTGGATTAATGAGCAGCGGCAGTCTGCCCGACGACGCCGTGACAGAATTGCTGCATCGCTGGGCCAATGGTGACGCGCCGGCGGGAGCCCGGCTCTTCGCTCTGGTATATGACGAACTGCGTGTCGTGGCGCGACGTCAGCGCCGGCGCTGGCGCAGTGATGATACCCTCGGCACCACGGCGCTCGTTCACGAAGTGTATCTGCGACTCAATGGTGCAGCAGGGCTGCCGATGGCGGATCGGGCACACTTCTTCGCGGTTGCGTCGCGTGCTACCCGGCAGATTCTCAGCAACTATGCGCGTCGAGGACGCACCGGAAAGCGTGGAGACGGCGCCGGCGTCATTTCGATCGAGCGCGCGGATGCCATGAACGCACCGCGCCACGATCCGAACGACGCGGTACTGGATCGCCTGTGGGACCTCGAAACCGCGTTGCAACGCTTACAGGCACTGCATCCGCGCCCCTGTCGTGTTGTCGAGTGTCGGTACTTCGGTGGTCTGTCAATCCCGGAAACTGCGCTCGCCCTTGGTATCTCTGAGGCGACCGTGAAGCGCGATTGGCTGCTGGCCCAGTCCTGGCTGTATCGCGTCCTGCACCACCACGCCCCGGATCATGACTGACAACACGGCACCCTCCTCAGAAGCCGACTGGGAGCGCCTTTCAACGCTGTTCGAATCGGCGAGTGCGCTTCCCCCGGCCAGGCGATCCTCGTTTCTGGACGCGTCGTGCGCCGGCGACCCGCTGCTGCGCGCCGAGCTCGTTGCCTTGCTCGAGGTGTCGCGCGAGGCGCCTCGCTATCTGGACGGTCTGGTCGCCGATGTAATCGGCCCTGCGTTGGACGCCGCCGCAGCCGAAATCGACAAGGACACCACCGTACCGGCGACTACCGCGCCCTGGAGAGATCTCACCGGAAGTCGCGTTCGGCACTACGACGTGCAGGACTGTCTCGGCGCCGGTGGTATGGGCGTTGTGCACCGCGGTCACGATACGCGTTTGGGACGTGACGTCGCGCTCAAGTTCCTGTCGGCCGCGAGCTTTTCCGATCCGGCGGCGCGCCAACGCCTCGTGCGCGAGGCACGGGCCGTGTCTTCACTGGACGATCCGAACATCTGCGCGATGCACGCCATCGAAGAGACGGACGACGGCGGAATTTGCCTCGTCATGAGCTACTGTGTGGGTGGCACACTCCGCGATCGCCTACGCGCGGGTCCGCTTCCCGTGCGCACCGCGATCTCTATTGCAATCGATATCTCCAGTGGGCTCGCCAGCGCCCACCGGCGCGACATCATCCATCGGGATCTCAAGCCGGCGAATGTCGGGTTTTCCGAGGACGATGTGGCCAGAATTCTGGACTTTGGTGTGGCCGTACGCGTTGGAGCGGACGACACCCTCAGCGTGGCGGGCGGACCCGGCTTTGCGGGTACGTTGTCCTACGCGGCGCCGGAGTTGTTGCGCGGCGCTGGGCCCGATGTACGAACCGACCTCTGGGCCCTGGGCGTAGTGATGTATGAGATGCTGTATGGTGCCCGGCCGTTTACAGGCCCCACGCAAGCCGCGTTGCTCTTTGCCGTGCTCGATCAGGAGCCGGTACCACCGGTACACGCCGTTGGCGAGCCGATACCCGATGCGCTGGTATTGTTGGTACGCGAACTGCTGGACAAGCGGCCGGCCAGACGCCCCCCAAGCGCTGAGGCGGTGCTCGCGCGACTTCGTGTACTGACCGTTTCGGATGGCGCGACCGACGCTGGCGTCGCTGCCGCCGCGTTCACATCCGAGACCACTCCGCTCTCCACTGCCACGACCACGCTGCCCACGGTGTCCCGCTCGTCGGCGGCACGCCGTGTCAAACTGTTCGCCGGCATTGCAGTCGTTGTCGCCAGTGGTCTCTTCGCGCTGTCGCGCTCGGCGGTCGATGCCACCGAGCCGCCCCCGGTGTCAACTACTCCGTCGCTCTTGCCGACGCTCGCTGTACTGCCCTTCTCGGTGCGTGGCGACGCCGAGCTGGAATACCTGCGCGATGGTATGGTTGACCTGCTGACGCCCGCGTTCGATGCCACGGGCCTGGTACGCGGCGTTGATCCCAACGCCGTGATCGGTGCGGCGCGTGAGCTACCCGATGACATCCTCGATGCTGAGTCGGCGCGGGCGTTGGCCGGTCGCGTTGAGGCCAGTCGCTATGTGACCGGCAGCGTAGTGCGAACCGGCATCGACGTGACGCTGCGCGCCACGTTGTACCGTGCCGGCGGCGCCGAGGCGGCCCGCGCTCTCGTCGTGGTCCGAGACGCAGACGGCATGGTAGAAGGCATCGAATCGCTGGTGCG
>JBGTFN010000315.1:0-1928 GCA_041747275.1 Gemmatimonadaceae bacterium
GGCGCGTCGTCCGGCACAGGCAGCAACGTGGCGCCGAACTCGGCGACCGATATCGGCCGCGATCAAGCGGGCGCCACAGGAGTCGCTTCCGTCGCCGAATCGCGCGCGGTCCACATGTGCATGAGCGAATCGGGTGTGGCCGTGCGCGTGGATTCCACGTACACGCTTGTGGATACGCTCGAAGGCGTTGCGCATGTGGTCGCGCGAGCACGCCAAACGGGACGTCTCGCGTTCGATACTGAGACAGCTCCCGAACCCGACGCACCAATCGCCGTCGATCCGCTGCGCTGCAAACTCGTGGGACTTTCAGTAGCGGTCGCACCCGGCGAAGCCTACTATCTGCCGTTCTCACACGTGTTGTACGACGGCGCGGGCAATCTCTCGCTGCTCTCGGGTGACGCGGGAATCGCGGGCGCGCGGCTGTCTTCACAAACCACAGCGCCAACGAACCTGCCAGACATCTCGGGTGAAGAAATGGCGCCGCTGCGTGCGATGTTGGCCGATCCTGCGGTGAAGAAGATTGCGCAGAACGCCAAGTACGATGTGCTCGTGCTGCGAAGCAGTGGCGTTCATCTCGCGGGGCTCGATGTGGACACGATGCTCATGAGCTACATCCTCGACCCGGGGCGTCGTTCGCACGGACTCGACCAGCTTGCGTTCGAGCATCTCGGTCATACGATGACGTCGTACGAACAGGTGGTGGGCAAGGCGCGTCATCAGCTCAAGTTCGACGCCGTGCCTGTGGACACGGCGCGTGACTATTCGTGCGAAGATGTGGACATCACGTGGCGTCTGTACGACGCGCTGGCGCCGATGCTCGCCGAGTCTGGCATGCAGGAGCTGTTCGACGACATCGAGATGCCGCTCGTCTCCGTGCTCGCCGATATGGAGTGGGAGGGTATCGCGATTGATCTCGACTGGTTCCACTCACTCAAGGTGCGATTTCAGGGCGAACGCGAACGTGTCGAGCAGGAGATCTTTGCTGAAGCGGGTGAAACATTCAACATCAACTCCAACCCGCAGCTGCGCACCATCCTGTTCGACAAGCTGGGATTGCCGGTCAAGAAGAAGACTGTGTCCGGACCGAGCACCGACGCGAGTGTGCTGCAGGAACTCGCCGAAGAAGGACACACGCTGCCGACGCTGCTCATGGAGTACCGCGAGCTGTTCAAGCTCGAGGGCACCTACATCGATACGCTGCCCAGGCTCGTGCATCCGCGCGACCAGCGTCTGCACACGTCGTACAATCAAACCGTGGCGGCGACCGGGCGCCTGTCGTCCAGCGATCCCAACCTGCAGAACATTCCGATACGCCGAGAGCTGGGGCGCGACATCAGGCGAGGATTTGTGCCACGGCGCGGCTGCCTGCTGCTGGCCGCTGACTACTCGCAGATCGAACTGCGTCTGCTCGCGCATTTGTCAGGTGACCCGGCATTCGTGGAAGCGTTTCGCGCCGGTGGCGACATTCACAAGCAGACGGCCGCGGTAATTTTCGGCGTCGAGCTTGCGGACGTCACGAGCGAGATGCGTGCACGGGCGAAGACCATCAACTTTGCCACGATCTACGGACAGGGCGCGTTTGCGCTCGCACGACAACTCAAGATTTCGCAGAGCGACGCCAAGGCGTTCATCGAGACGTACTTCGAGCGGTTCGCCGGGGTCCGCAGATGGCTGGACGCGGCGGTGGAGCAGGCGCGCACGCGCGGCTACGTGGAGACCATCTTCCGCCGGCGCCGCTACATCCCGGAGATCAACGACCGGAACTTCAATACGCGATCCTTCGGCGAGCGTCTCTCGCAGAACTCACCCATCCAGGGATCGGCAGCGGACCTCATCAAGGTCGCGATGATCCGCATCGACCGGGCGCTGGCTGACGAAGGGCTCGCGTCCCGGATGTTGCTGCAGGTGCACGATGAGCTCGTCTTCGA
>JBGTFN010000316.1:0-3411 GCA_041747275.1 Gemmatimonadaceae bacterium
GTATACCATGGTCAACGATCATCGCACGGAGCTCAAGATCGCCGACGTCGAGAAGGTCATGCTCGGCGGCATCGATCCGTTCATCGAGGCGTATCTCAAGCAGACGGGTGACGTGACGCAGGGAAGCGCGGCATGACGGAGTCGTCGAGCACGCACGATTCCAGCACGAACGACCCAAAGGCTGAATCAAACACGCCCGAGTCCGACACCGGATTCGTCATGCGCGATCGCATTGCGGCGATGACACGATTGCGTGAGCGCGGCGTGGAGCCGTTTGCGTACAGCTTTGATCGCACGCACAACACCACCGAAGCGCGCACTTTGCTGGGTGAAAGTGAAGAGGGGCCTGTCGTGCGACTCGCGGGACGCATCGCGTCGTGGCGAGGGCAGGGCAAGACGTCCTTCGCGCATATCGTCGACCAGGAAGGACGACTGCAGCTGTATCTGCGCCGCGACGAGCTCGGAGAAGAGGCGTGGTCGGTCGCGTCCGAGCTGCACATCTCGGATATCATCGGCATTGAAGGCCCGCTCATGCGCACGCGCACGGGTGAGGTCACGGTGCGCGTCACGCAGCTCACGCTGCTGGCCAAGGCGCTGCGTCCCCTGCCGTTCGGCAAGGAGCAGCTGGTGGACGGGGAGGTGGTACGCTACTCCGCGTTCAGCGACACTGAGCAGCGCGCGCGTCAGCGCTACGCTGACCTCGCGGTGCATCCCGAGGTGCGCGCGCTGTTCACGGCGCGCTCATTGCTCACGCGTACGATTCGCCGTCATCTCGACGACCTTGGCTATCTCGAAGTCGAGACGCCGGTGCTGCAGCCGCTGTACGGTGGAGCGTCGGCGCGTCCGTTCGTCACACACCACAACACGCTCGACATGCCGCTCTACCTGCGCATTGCGGACGAGCTGTATCTCAAGCGCCTCATCGTGGGCGGCTTCGAGCGCGTGTACGAGATCGGACACGACTTCCGCAACGAGGGCATCGACCGGACGCACAATCCCGAGTTCACGATGCTCGAGTTCTACGAGGCGTATGCCGATTATCAGCAGATGATGACGCGCGTCGAGTTGCTGCTCGTCGCGGTGGCCGATGTTCTGCGCGACGTACCGGTGATCGGCGAGAAGGTGCCGGTGCTCACGACGCCGTTTCCGCGCATCGACTGGGTCGGCTCGCTGTCCGAGGCGGCCGGCGTTGACGTGATGGCCCTCGACGACGCCGGACTCAAGGCACTTGCCGCGCACGTTGGCGTCGAGCGCGTGGCATCGCTCAGCCGCCCCAAGCTGCTCGACGAACTGTTTCAGGAGTTGGTTGAGTCGAAGATCGACACGCCGACATTCGTGGTGGACTATCCGAAGGCATTGTCACCGCTCGCGAAACCCAAGCGCGGCAACGACACGCTAACCGAACGATTCGAACTGTTCGCACGCGGCAAGGAACTCGCGAATGCGTTCAGCGAACTCAATGATCCCATTGACCAGCGTGAGCGCTTTGAAGCGCAGGCGCGACTTCGCGCCGCGGGTGACGACGAAGCCACCATGGTGGACGAAGATTACCTGCGCGCGATGGAGTACGGCATGCCGCCTACCGGTGGCGTGGGCATCGGCATTGATCGCCTGCTCATGTATCTCACGGACACCGCGAACATTCGCGACGTGATTCTCTTTCCCACGATGCGGCCCGAGTGAGTTCCTCCGCGCCGTCCCTCCGTGGCCTCGAGTTCTCGATCGCCTGGCGCTACCTGCGCAGCCGTCGAGGCTCGCGCTTGCTGTCGCTGATCAGCGTCATCGCCATCGGCGGTGTGCTGGTCGGCGTCGCGGCGCTCGTGGTGATCATGGGCGTCATGAACGGATTGCAGCGCGACCTGCGTGAAAAAATCCTGATTGGCTCACCCGACGTACGCGTGCTCCCGATCGGAGCGGAGCTGCGGCTTGAAGGATGGCAGCCCATGCTGCGACAGGCGCTCGAGGTGCCCGGCGTCGTCGCGGCAGCGCCGTTTGCGCAGAGCCAGGGCGTGGTGACGAGCCGAGGTGGCTATCGCACCGGCGCGCAGGTGGTGGGCATTGAGGATGCGTCGCCCGACGGCAACGACGTCACGTCCATACGTGAAAAGGCGATCCTCGGTCGCTTCACGTTCAATCACGGCGGACGAAAGAACGGCGCAGTGCTCGGCAGCACGCTGGCGCTCAATCTCAATGTGTTCGAAGGCGACACGATCTTGCTTCTCGGCTTCAACAGTGTGCAGATGAATGCCGCAACCGGTCTGCCGACCGGCTTCACGCCCGACACCTTTGTGGTCACCGGCATATTCGAGACCGGCATGTACGAGTACGACATTGCGTACATATACGTGAGCCTCGAGGCGGGCCAGCGCTTCGCCGCGCTGGGCAACGATGTCACCGGACTGGAGATCAGGACCACCAGCCGCGATCTCGCGCCGTCCATCGGCGATTCGGTGGCTGCCGTGCTTGGCGGCGGCGTACGCTCGGTCGATTGGCAAGAGCAGAACAGCGCGCTCTTTCAGGCGCTCAAGCTCGAGAAGCTCGGCATGGGCGTCATTCTCATGCTCATCATCATGATCGCGGCGTTCAACATCGTCTCCACGCTCACGATGGTCGTCTCTGACAAGACGCGTGAAATCGGCATCCTGCGCGCCATGGGCATGCCCGCGCGCTCGATCCGTCGCATTTTCCTGTTTCAGGGCGTCGTGATCGGTGCAGTGGGCACGGCGGCCGGCGTAGCACTCGGATTGGCGGTAGCGTTCATCCTCGAAGACGTGTTCCCGATCCCGCTTGATCCGTCCGTGTACTTCATCGATCACCTGCCGGTGTACACCGAACCGCTCGAGGTCCTCGCGGTCGTGGCTGCCAGCGTGCTCGTGGCGGCGTTGGCCACGATCTACCCGGCGGGTCAGGCTGCGCGGCTGTATCCCGTCGAAGCGATCAGGCACGACTGATGGACGCCGATCGTTCAGCCAACGGGTATGTGATCGAGGCGCGAGGCGTTACCAGGGATTTTCCCGGTGGCGACGGCGGTATCGTGCGCGTGCTCTCGGGAGTCGATCTGGCGGTCGAGCGTGGCGAGATGGTCGCGATTGTCGGGGCCAGCGGCTCGGGCAAGAGCACGTTCCTCCACGTGCTGGGCGCGCTCGAGCGACCGACCTCCGGCACGGTCCTGCTGGGTGGCACGCCGGTGGTCTCGCTGACCGATGACGCGTTGGCGGCGCTCCGGAACCGCACGGTCGGGTTCGTGTTTCAGTTCCATCACCTGTTGCGCGAGTTCTCGGCAGTCGAGAATGTCATGTTTCCGCTGCGCATCGCGGGTGTCGGGATGGGCGAGGCCCGGTCACGGGCCGAGGAGCTGCTGTCGCGTGTGGGCATGGCCAGTCGCATGCATCATCGGCCGTCGGAGTTGTC
>JBGTFN010000317.1:0-5403 GCA_041747275.1 Gemmatimonadaceae bacterium
GAGTCGCACGGCGGTCGCAGCGGGATGCGCTCGCGCCTGATCACGCGCACGCTTGGTGGCCGGCGCCGCGGCAACCGGCTCCTCGCTGAGCGTATTCCACGCACCGCACGAGTCGCACCGACCAGACCACTTGGCATGATCGGCGCCGCATTCCGTGCATCGATACACCGACCTGACGCGCGCCATCATGACCCGGTACGGCGATTGGCAGGGTACGCCGTGCGGCGCCTGGTGCGGCACTCAATACGGCGGTTCATCGGGCCCCTTGACCAGACGCGGCCCGCTTCCGTAGCCGCCTCCACCTGACGGACCATCGTTACGCGCGCTGTAGTTGTCGAAGCGCGTGTAGTGCTTGTGGAAGTACAAGCGTGCGCTGCCGATGGGGCCGTTACGCTGCTTGCCGACGATGATCTCGGCCTTGCCTTCGAGACTCGGATCCTTGAGGCGTCCAGTCTCATCTCGCTCGGCGTACACTTCCTGCCGGAAAATGAACATGATGACGTCGGCGTCCTGCTCGATGGCGCCCGACTCGCGCAAGTCGGAGAGCAGTGGCCGACCTTTGTCGTCGCCCGTGCGCTGTTCAGGGGCGCGCGACAGCTGCGACAGCGCAATGACGGGCACGCCAAGCTCTTTCGCGAGCGCCTTGAGGCCGCGCGAAATCTGCGATACTTCCTGCTGGCGGTTTTCGGAGCCCGCCGGTCCGGACATGAGCTGCAAGTAGTCAACGATCACCAGGTCGAGGTTGCTTTCCGCCTTGAGCCGTCGCGCCTTCGACCGCATCTCCATCATGCCCAGGCCGGGCGTGTCGTCGATGTAGATCGGGGCATGGCTCAGGATGCCGGCGGCCTGCGCCAGGCGAGGCATGGCTTCGTCGAGCGCACGCCCGCCTTTGCGGAGAGCCTGCGCATCGATGAGCGCTTCGCTGGCGAGCAGTCGCTGCACCAATGACTCTTTACTCATTTCGAGCGAAAAGAACGCAACCGATTTCTTGCTCGTGATAGCAGCGTGTTGCGCGATATTGAGCACGAACGCAGTCTTGCCCATGGATGGACGGGCCGCGATGATGATCAGATCGGCTGGCTGGAAGCCCGACAGCATATGATCGAGGTCGGTGAATCCGGACGGTACGCCGGTTACGGCGCTTTCCCGCTGAGCGAGCGCTTCCAGCTTTTCCATCGCCGGCCACAGCAGTTCTTTTACGCGTGCAAATCCCGCGCGATCGCGCGTCTGTCCGAGCGCAAAGATGCGCTGCTCGGCCATGTCGAGCAGATCATGCGCCGGATGCCGCGCCTCGAACGCTTCCTGCACAATTTCCGTCGACGTTTCGATCAGGCGACGCAGCGTCGCTTTCTCGCGCACGATGCGCGCGTGAAACTCCACGTTGGCGACGGTGGGCACGGCATCCACCAGGAACGACAGATATTCGCGACCCCCGCTCTGCTCGAGTTCGCCCCGTCGCTCGAGTTCGTCGGCGAGCGTGAGCGTATCCACCACGGCGCCACGCTCGGTGAGCGTCATCGCAGCACGAAACACCCGGCGGTGCCCCTCGCGGTAGAACATGGAATCGTCAACATGCTCTGCCGCGCGCATGACGGCGTCACTGTCGAGCAACATCGCGCCGAGCACTGCGCGTTCCGCGTCTTCAGACCAGGGCGGCCGACGATCCTTGTACGGATCACGCGCGGGTGGAGTGGGGGAGCTCATCGGCACCGGTAAGTTGGTCATGCGGAATCGGCCTCTCGCGAGGCGTCGTGAATGCGACGTGCCAGCTTGACGTCTTCCCACGTGGGCCGCTTCCACGCCTCGTTGCGCAGCAGCGCCGCCGGATGATAGGTCACGATGAGTGGCACGCCATGATAGAAATGCAGTCGCCCGCGCAGCGTGCCGAGCGATTGTGTGGTTTCGAGCAATGCTTGTGCGGCGAATGTGCCGAGCGCGAGGATCACGCGCGGTTTGAGCAATCCGAGCTGCTGCTCGAGATACGGACGGCATGCACGCACTTCTTCGGGAAGCGGATTGCGATTCCCGGGCGGACGATGCTTGAGCACGTTGCAGATGAAGACGTCGTCGCGCTTGAGATCGATCGCACCGAGAATCTTCGTGAGCAGCTGTCCCGCAGGGCCTACGAACGGGCGTCCCGTTTCATCCTCGTTCTGTCCTGGTGCCTCGCCAACGCACACGAAGTCTGCATGCGGATCGCCTTCGCCGGGTACGGATCGTGTTGCGGTGGCGTGCAGCGGGCACGACGTGCATTGTGCGATCGACGCAGCGATATCGTCGAGTGACGCGGGCGTGCTTCGATTCGCCGGCGCCGCGAGTTGCCTGCCGACAACAACGCCGGAGGGCAACTCCAGCGCCGAAAGCCACGGCGGGATGACGAGCGACGCTTGCTCTGCTTCGACATTTGCCGCTGGCACAGTCGCCGATTCGCCTACCGTGGAAGAGATCGGAATTGCAGGAGAGGTGCGATCCTCCGGACCCGCCGACGACGTAGAAGCCGTCGATTCCCCGTCCGCGCCTGACGCGCGCAATGTCGTGCGCCAGTCGGACGATGCCGCGTTCGTGTCGAAGCGCGGAGTAGGCGGCGGCGGGCTCGCGAGTGATACAGGTGCTTCGGGGACAGGCTCCGCAGCGGCCTTCGGCGTGGTCGCTGACTTGTGTGCCAACGCACCCTTGGACCGTGTCGACGCACCGCGCACCCCAAGCACCGCCAGCACATCATCAACCGGCAGTCGATCGAGCACCAGGTCCTGCTCGCCGAGCTCACGGCGCTGCTCGAGATAGAGACGCAGACGGTCCTTAGCGTCCACGGAATCGCGCCTCGATGCGATCGAGCAACATCTCGCTGACATCACGCTTGTCCATCAGGTCGAGCGCTTCGATGCCGCCGTCGCGATCGAGAATCGTCACGCGATTGGTCACCGTCGCGAATCCCGCGCCAGGCTCCATCGCATCGTTCACGACGATCATGTCAAGCCCTTTCTCACTCAGCTTGCGCGCGCCTTCCGCAAGCGCGTTGCCCGTCTCCAGCGCGAAGCCCACGATGAGTGCATCGGCGCGGCGGCTTGATTTCGTGCTGAGCAGGATGTCCTCGGATGCGTCAAGCGCGAGCGACTCGGGACGCTCACGTTTCTTGAGCTTGTGCGATGCAACCCTGGCGACGGTGAAGTCGGCTGGTGCTGCCGCCATGATCAAGACGTCGGCCAAGGGAAGTGCCTCGCGCACGGCCTGCGCCATATCGCTCGTCGATTCCACATGCGATACAGTCGCGCCGACGGGGAGCGGCACCTCGAGCGGACCGGCAATCAGCGATACGTCTGCTCCGCGACGCCATGCCGCCGCCGCAATCTCGACGCCCATGCGACCTGATGATCGGTTCGACAGAAAACGCACGGGATCAACGGCCTCACGCGTTGGACCGGCCGTCACCACGACCCGCTTGCCTCGCCAGGCGCTTTCCTTGCGCGAGGCCATCATTCGCGCGACGTGCTGCAGGATTGTTTCCGGTTCGGGCATGCGACCAGGACCGCTGCCTTCGCCAACGGCCAGCGCACCGGTGTCCGGTTGCAAGACGTGGTAACCCAGTTCCTCGGCCGACACCACGTTTCGCACCACCGCCGGATGACTCCACATGCGGTCGTTCATGGCCGGTACGAGCAGAACCGGCGCTTCGGTAGCGAGCAGGCACGCCGTCAAGAGATCGTCGGCGTGACCATGCACAGCGCGCGCGAGGAAGTCGGCAGTTGCCGGCGCGACCAATACGAGATCAGCCGCGCGCGCAAGCTTGATATGATCGAGTGCGTGTCCGGGCGCCGTAAGCGCTGTATGCACCGCACGTCCCGTCAACGCCTCGAATGTGATCGCACCGATGAACTCGGTGGCGGTACGCGTGAGCACAACGTCCACGAGTGCGCCGGCCTGCGTCAACAACCGCGCAAGCCACGCCGACTTGTATGCGGCGATGCCGCCGGTGACACCTAGGAGGATGCGTTGTTGATCGAAGGGGCGCACGGAGGGAACGGAGCGGGACATGGCGGAAGGACAGCGCGCCGCGTCCCAGCCCTTAGGCCGAGACGCGGCGCGCATCACGAGCAGCAGCGCCGGTCAGCCGCCAGGGCGCTTCCTCGGCATGACACGATACTCGATGGTGCCATCGGCGAGCTCTTCGAGCGCGCGCGTGGTGAGCTTCTTCTCCTTGGACGTGCGCTCACGCGGAAACTCGTTGAGCACGCGGGCAAACTTGGCGGCGATCAGCACGCTGAGATACTTGTTTGCTGCGTTCCGGGACACTTCATCCGGTGTGAAGACCTGCATGGCTATCGCCTCGTTGAATACCGTGAATTTCCAGCTCGAGCTGCGCGATGAGCGCGCCAACCTGTTTATCGAGCGAATGCACACGATCGTGACGGACGCTCTCCGCATCGATGACCGCGCCCACCCGTTCAATCGCCTGCTCCAACTCGTCGTTGACCACCACATAATGATACCGCCCGACATCGGCAATTTCCGCGCGTGCATTGCGCATGCGCTCGAGCAACCGATCCACATCTTCGCTACCGCGTCCGTTGAGACGCTGCAACAGTACTTCACCAGACGGTGGCAGGATGAATACGAGCACAGTTTCCGGAAATGCCGCCGCAAACTGTCGTGCGCCCTGCACATCGATGTCCATGAGGCAATGCCGCCCGGAGGCGAGCACCCGTTCCACCTCACGACGCCGGGTCCCGTACAGGTGGCCATGCACCTCGGCCCACTCCGCGAACGCACCTGCCTCCCGCTCGGCGACAAACTCCGTCCGGGAGAGAAAATGGTAATCGCGTTCGTTGAGCTCGCCCGGCCTGGGCGCACGCGTCGTAGAAGAGACAGAATAACCCAAATCGGCTCGCCGCTCCAGCAGCTTTCGCGCGATTGTGGTCTTTCCAGCGCCCGAGGGTGCGGACAAAATGACCGGGAACGGCCTCATTCGAGGTTCTCGACCTGCTCGCGGATGCGTTCCAACTCCTCTTTGATGCCAATGACGTCCTTCAAGATAGCAGCATCGGCGCCTTTGCTGCCGGTCGTATTCGCTTCGCGGAGCAATTCCTGGAGCAGAAACCCCAGACGTTTGCCCACAGGCTCCGCGTCGGACGCGTGCAGCGTTGCCCGGAAAGCCGCCATGTGGCTCACGAAGCGGTCAAGCTCCTCCGCGATGTCCAGCCGGTCGGCCTGAATGGCGATCTCCTGCGCGAGGCGCTGCTCGTCCACCGCCACGCCGTCTGCAAGCTCGCGGACGGAGGCACGTAATCGGTCGCGCTGGGCGAGGAGCCGTGCGGGCGCGCGCAGCCGAATGCGCTCGACCGCATCGCCAACCGACGAGATGCGCGATTCCAGTACTTCGGCGAGCCGTGCGCCTTCGTCGGCGCG
>JBGTFN010000318.1:0-3137 GCA_041747275.1 Gemmatimonadaceae bacterium
CATCGGGGCTCGGGCATTGCAAGCAATGCGTGACGCCCTGGAGCGTGGTTGGGGGGTGCCGTAGCCGTCAGTATTCGAATGCGCGACGCAGTCGCTGCCTGCACTGTACGTCGAACGAGCTGATGGCTAATGGATTCGGCCACGACAACCAGTTGTCGCACTGTTGGAGCTCGGCTGAAATTTCCGTCGTATTTCATACCTTGAGGTGCGGCGCGGCCGCCCACCGGCGTTTTGTGGAAGCGGCCGCAGCACAAAAAAACGCAAAGCCGTTCCAGCGTTCCGTTCCAGCGCCGATCCCCGTTTCATCTAGCCTTCTCATGAAGCCGCCTGTCCTGATAGTCCCCGGCTGGACCAATTCCGGCCCGGCTCATTGGCAAAGTTTGTGGGAGAATGAGCACTCAACATGGGAGCGTCTGGAGCAGAGCGACTGGGACGCTCCCGAAGCGGACGCGTGGATCTTGGCCCTCGATGTGGCTGTCGACGAACTAGCTGCGCGGGCGCGTGAGGTACCGGTATTGGTCGGACACAGCCTCGGTGCTCTGCTTATTGCCAACTGGGTGGCTGCCCGACCCGGTGCCCGAGCCGCAGCGGCCCTCCTCGTCGCGCCACCGGACGTAGAGCGCTCCGATGCGCCGCCGGAGCTGGCGTGCTTCGCGCCGATGCCGCGCGCTCGTCTGCCATTCCCAACCCTACTTGCTGCGAGCCGCAATGATCCGTACGCGTCGTGGGATCGTGCGACGGAGTTTGCCGCCACTTGGGGTTCGGCCCTCCACGATTGTGGAGCCGCGGGGCACTTGAACACGGCGGCTGGATACGGACCGTGGACAGAAGGAGAACGCTTGCTGGCCAGCCTACTACAGCGTGCGCAGCCGGGGACATAATTGACGCTTTCGTCCTCAACGTCGTGTACACGCGGTTCAGCTCTGGATGATGTAGGCGTGTTCGTCGAAGGTCGCTCGCAGCGTGTGGTGGACATAGACCGACCAGCAGCCGTCGTGCGTTTTTTCAAGTTGGTCAACGACCTCCCGCGTGGCCCCCACGGGCCCGGGCCTCAGCGTGGGCTACCGGGTGGGTTGGGGCCGCCGATTGTTGATGATTTCAACACCGATTCTGGATCGTGAGTTGCGCCGATACGCTGGAGCTGTGCGCGGATGAGACGGTCGCGTCCTTTGGGGTTGCGGCCGTTTCTGTTTGGTGCCCAATCGGTGCATCTTTTGCCCGCTTTGTGACCAGCGGCAAAAGAGTTCCCGCAGCGACAACGGATAGGAACACCCGCCGCTCGACTACCTGCCGCCACTGAACGCCTGGGCTGGAAGTGGCACTGCACGAAGCCTCGGGGCGCCACGCGATGGACGGCGACTTGGCTGCACTCGTAGCGGTGTCGTCAGGCGGAGGAGATTGCGCGCATCGCGGATGCGCTGTGAGTGTTCGCGGTGCAGCGAACCTACTGGAGGTGCCGGTATGGGTGCTTTTTGATTTAAAGCGCACATGCGAAAAGCGGGGCGCACGTGTGTGAAACGGGCTCAATGGCCGCATCAGCCAGAAAAGGGTACACCGCTGTGTCACACGGCGCGCACCGGCGGCATCAAAGAGTGGAGAGCGAATCGACGTTATTGCACTTCACTGCCCGCAGAGGTCCACCGCCATGCAAAATCACCTGTCTTACGCGCTGCTACTGCTCGCCACCGTTGCCTGCAGGCCCGAAGCGCAGGCCCGGCCGCCGCTACCCGCCTGCGAATGGTGCGGCGCCGCCGAGGCGCCGGACGATCTGGATGCGACGATGACACTGGCCGACGCGTCGGAGCCCGGACAGCGTATGGTGGTGACCGGAACGCTGTACCAAGCAGACGGCCGGACGCCCGCCGCAAACGTGCTGTTCTACGCGTACCAAACCGATGCGACGGGTGCGTATGCGATGCGTGGAGGCGAAACCGGCAATGGACTGCGGCACGGTGCGCTTCGGGGATGGCTCCGCACCTCGCCTGATGGACACTACCGTATCGAGACCATTCGACCGGCGCCTTATCCAGGTCGGAACATCGCCGCGCACATCCACATCACGCTCACGCCACCGTTGGAGGCAGAGGGCTGGATCGAGTCGATCGTGTTCGCTGACGACCCGCTGCTGACGACGCAGGAACGCGACGGGAATGGAGTGGTGAAGCCGCGTGCCGATGCCAACGGCGTGCTGCACGTGACCCGCGACATTCGCCTGTCGGAGATCCGGCGATGAGGAGAAACACTGGTGCCGCGCCGCGTGTGGCCAGCCGGTGGCTGGCCGTACTGACCTTCGCGACTCTCGCCGTCTGCGTGGCAGACCAGCAGGCCGGCAACGAGGCGAGCGCACGCTCGAGCGAACAGGCAAGCGTTCAGGGCGAGCAGCCAGACCCGCGCGCGACCATCGGCAGCGTGACAGACGGTCCGCTGACGGTCGAGCTCGACCTGGCCCAGTCGCGTGTGGAGTGGGTCGGCACCAAGTTCCGGGGACGCGCACGACACGAGGGCGTCGTCAGGCTGCTCGACGCGTCGCTTAAGCCCTGCACAACCGACAGCTGCCGTGGTCGCTTCACCATCGACCTGCACAACCTCGAAATCACCGATATGCCCGCAAACGATACGGTGCCGCGGCGCAGACTGCGCGACTATCTGCGCAGCTCAAACTTCTTCTGGACGGAACGCTATCCGATAGCCACCTTCGTGCTTACCGAGACGCGCCGTGTTCTGCGTGAGGCTCAGCTGATGAACGTGCAGGGCACGCTGACACTACGCAATGTCACCAGACCGATCCGTTTTCCGGCGCAGCTGTCCTACGCTGACAATGGAGCACTGCACATCCGTGCGCAGCTCAGCATCGATCGTCAGCAGTGGGGTGTTCGCCACCGTTATGATCTGATCCGCAACGAGGTCGTGGATGACGAGATTCAGTTGACGATCATTCTGGTGGGCACGGCCACACCGGCGGGTGATGAGGATTCTTGACATCGCACACACCGGTGCGGGGAATGGTGCCAAGGCCAGCGGCCGCGACGCCGACGTGCTGGAGTGCGCGCAGCGCGGCGATGAGCAGGCGTTTGCCAGCATCTACCACGCGCACGCGCCGCGGCTCTACGCAACGTGCGTGCGAATGACGGGAGATC
>JBGTFN010000319.1:0-3509 GCA_041747275.1 Gemmatimonadaceae bacterium
ACGACTGGCGCATCAGGCTTGCGCGGTTGGTGTGCAACAGCGAGCCCGCCTTCAGGTTGGCGTCGGTGATCGTACCCTCGCGCGTCAACGTGAGATAGCCGGTTGGCGCGAAGTCGAACAGTTCCGTGTACCGGGTGCGCAGCAGTTCGATTTCTGCCCGAGAGGCGCGCAGCTCCTCATTCTGCATCGCCAACTCGATCTCGTGCACCTGCAGCTCATGGATGAGCCGATGGGCATCTGCGTCGTTCACTTCAGCCACGGATTTCCGGCGATCCTGCACCTGCTGCTCCGCCCGCTCGCGAAGCGCACGCGCCTCGCGCTCCTCCATCGATTCGCTGGACATCAGGAAGGCTCCGCGGCAGTCGATGTGGCGGGAGTCGCGGAGTTTCGCGATGCCGACTGGTCGGCAAGCTTGTCCTCGAGCAATCCCTGCGCCTGTCGAAGCGCTGCTTCGAGCGTCTTGGCCTTGGTCACGTCGCTGAAGGTGATCACCACGCCGTCAATGCGATCATCCTGCGTCCGATAGGGCAGGATTCGCGCCGCAAACCAGCGACCGTCTTCCGATTTGACCTCCTTCTCGACACCGATCAGGGTGCGCATGACTCGGCGCACATCGTCGGCCATTTCCGGAAAGTCAAGTGTCGAGACGATGTCCGTGATGGGACGCCCCACATCGCCGGGAATCAGGCGAATGATGCTCTCCATCGGCGTGGTGAAGCGCCGCACCTTAAGCGCCTTGTCGAGAAACAGCGTGGCAATGCTCGTGCTGTTGAGCAGGTTTGCCATGTCGGAGCTCGAGAGCGAGAGTTCCTCGAGTTTGGACTGCAATTCCTGATTCACGGTCTGCAGCTCTTCATTCATCGACTGCAGTTCTTCCTTGGACGTCGTCAACTCCTCATTGGTGCTCTGCAGTTCCTCGTTGGTCGACTGCAACTCCTCGTTGGTGGAGCGAAGTTCCTCCTGTGAGACCTGCATTTCCTCGCGAGCGGTGAGCAGCGAGACACGCGCCTGTTCGAGGTCATTCACAAGTTCGGCTTGCAACGCGTGTCCCTTGGCCGCGCGGGCCGTCCTGCCGCGACGACCGCTCGGCGGTACTCGCGGCAGATCATGAAACACGATGAGCGCCGTAACCTTGCCGTTGCCGTCATCGGCAAGCGGTTGGATCACGAGACGTACCTCCAGCGCATCGCTGCCGGTGCCGATGGTGACGTCCGGTACCGTGACTGTCTGCTTCGAGCGCATCGCGCGCCAGAATGCCTCGCTCAGCAGACGGTCCAGCCCGGGACGCGCCATCGCAAAGATATTCCAGTTGGCCTTGCCGGCGGCGGGCTCGAGGTATCGACCGGTCTTGCCGCTTACGTACAGGATGTCGCCCTGACTACCCACCAACACGGCGGCCGGTGCATGCTGCGCGAGCAGGAGACGGTCGGTGGATGCCTGCAGCGATTCCAGCGACTTGCCCGACTCACGCGCTTCGGTAGACGCGAGCAGCGACTCGGGGCGGCCAAACACGGCCGGTATTGGCAGCGCCGTGCTGCCGTCAGAGGGTTCCAGCCGCCTGTACAGGCGCGTCTTCTCGGAGATGGGCGAGAAGAGCTCAGTGGCGTGCCCAACTGTTTCCGCGCTCCCCAGCAGCAGGACCCCGCCCGGACGAAGGCTATAGTGAAACAGGGGTATGACTTTTCGCTGGAGCTCAGGCGTGAGATAAATGAGCAGATTGCGACAGGCGATGAGGTCGAGCTTCGTGAAGGGCGGATCCATGACCAGGTTCTGCGTGGCGAACACCACCATCTCCCGCACCTCCTTGATCACGCGATACGAATGCTCGCTCTTCACGAAGTACCGCTTGAGCAGCGGTCCCGGCACATCGGCTTCGATGTTGAGTGGGTAGACGCCGGCTCGCGCCTTGGCAATCGCATCCGGGTCGAGATCGGTCGCAAAGATCTGCACGCTGCGTGGCGCAGCATCCGTGCCCGTGCGAGTTGCCTCCCGAAACGAGATGGCCAGCGAGTAGGCTTCCTCGCCCGTGGAGCACGCGGTGACCCAGGCTCTGGTCGCTTCTCCCGTCCCCTTTGCCGCAAGCATCTCCGGGAGCACTGTGGCATGCATTTGCGCCCACACCTCCGGATCCCGGAAGAAGCTGGTTACACCAATGAGCAGCTCCCTGAATAGCAGCTCACCTTCGGATCGGTTTTCTCTCACGTAGCGTACGTAGTCGCTGACGCCCTTGAGGTGGTGCAGGCGCATGCGCCGCTGTATGCGTCGCGACAAGGTGCTCAACTTGTACTGCGAGAAATCCTGCCCCGTCTGCGTGCGCAGTAGCAGCACCACCTTGTTGAGTGCGATGCGCTCGGATTCCGAGACTGCTTCCTGGTCGGTCGCGTTGACCAGGGGGAGCTGTGCCAGGTACTTGGCAATGTGACCATACAACTCGTTGGGGGGTGCAACGACATCCGCGAGCTCGTGCTCTATCGCACTTCGCGGCATCGAGTCGAACTTGGCCGACTTCGGCGTTTGCACGAAGACCGCCCCCGCCTGCTCCTTGATCGCGCGCAATCCGAGCGTGCCGTCGGAACCCATTCCCGAGAGCACCACGACGATGCTGGCCGATCCGCGATCCGCGGCCAGCGACCTGAAGAACGTGTCGATCGGCAGACGGAGCCCACGTGCCTCGCTCGGCTCCATCAGGTGGAGCACATCGTGCAGCACGTGCAAGTCGAAGCCGGGTGGAATCACGTAAATGTGATTCGGCTGCATCCGCATGCCGTCGGCGATCTGCACGACCGGGATTTCGGTGCACCGCTGCAGCAACGCCACGAGCATGCCAGGCTGCGTGGGATCGAGGTGCTGAACAACCACGAACGCGCTACCGCTTGCAACCGGTACCGGCGTCAGGAACTGCTCGAACGCCTCGAGTCCACCCGCCGATGCGCCAATCGCGATCACGGGAAACATGGGCGCAGCCGGGCTCTCGGCAGCCTTGGATGAGCTCGAATCCTTCGTGACCTGTTCGTCGGTGCTCACCTTCGCTTCTCCATGCGTAGACGGGCGTGTTGACGCCCGCGACATTCGCCGCAAGAAGACGCGCCGATCGATGCGTCGGCTTCTTGTGATCAGGTACCGGCCAAATCCGCCCGAACCGGATACTGCATGCTAGCGTACACAGCCGGAACTGGCGAATCGACGTCTCAGGCTGCACTACTCAGTTTAGCGCAATGGGTCGCCGCGACCTTGCAGTCGAGCCCGCTACAACCACGGCGTGGGCCATGCAGGATCGCGTCGCCGGTGAAGCGGGGAACGCGACTGATCGTGCTACGGCTGGGCGGGTGGCGAGAGCGGAATGCGCAACGTGAACCTGCTGCCCCGCTTCAATCCCTCGCTGAACGCCGCGATCGAACCACCGTGCATCTGCGCCACGTGCATCGCCACAGCGAGGCCAACGCCCAGGCCCTCAGGCCGTGCCGTCGCGGCGCCAGGTGCGCGATTGAACAGGTCGAAGATATCGCCGA
>JBGTFN010000320.1:0-3103 GCA_041747275.1 Gemmatimonadaceae bacterium
GACGACAGCGCGTTCATGCGGCGGGTCGTGCGCGACCTCGTCGATGCAAGCGGCGAGTTCACGGTCGCCGGAACGGCGCGGGACGGGGAAGACGCAATCCGACAGGTGCATGCGCTCGACCCCGACATCGTTACGCTCGACATCGCCATGCCGGGCCTCGATGGTCTGCATGTGCTCGGCTACATCATGAGCGAGGCCCCACGGGCGGTGGTCATGCTCAGCGCCGGCGGCGACGAGGGTGGCGCGGCGTCCACGCTGAGAGCGCTCGAACTCGGCGCGGTGGACTTCGTACAAAAGCCGTCGGGTCCCATCAGCCTCGATCTGGCGCGAGTCGGCGATCGGCTGCTGGACGCGTTGCGCGCTGCGGCGGTGATGCGGGTGGAGCGTGTGCACATGATCGATCGCCCGCGAAGTGCCGCGAATCGAGAGCCACGTCGTCCGGGTTCGGCGGCGACACGCGCCGTGCTCATTGCCGCTTCCACGGGTGGACCGGCAGCGCTCACGCTGGTCATTCCGAACCTTCGGCGCGGACTCGGTGCTGCCGTGCTTGTGGTGCAACACATGCCGCCCGGATTCACGGCCAGTCTCGCGCAGCGACTCGACCATGCGAGCGACCTCACCGTAACCGAAGCGCGGGACGGCGAACTGCTCGTCGCCGACACGGTCTATATCGCGCCGGGCGGCCTGCATATGCGTGTGATCGCTACAGTCGATGGACCGCGCGTCTCGCTGGAGCACGGACCTACGATCTGGGGTGTTCGGCCCGCAGCGGACCCGCTGTTCGCCTCCGCCGTCCAGGTGTTTGGCAATCAACTCGTCGCGGCGGTGCTCACCGGCATGGGACGCGATGGGGCGGAAGGCGCGCGCCTTGTGCGCAACGCCGGTGGCTGCGCCATTGTGCAGGATCCGGCGAATGCTGTCATTCCGGGTATGCCGAATGCGACGCTCAAACACGCGGGCGCAGACCATATCGTACCGATCGCTCTGATCAGCGAGGCCGTGCATCGCGCGGTCACGTCAAGGCCAGCGACAACATCGGGCGTCATGTCCAACGGGAGCGTGGCGTGATGCTTGCCGAGACGGCCGACCTGCTGTTGTTCGACGTCGGCGCCGAGCAGTTTGCATTGCCTCTCGCGTCGGTGAGTGCGGTGCACGACGGTGCGAGCGCGCAGCAGCAAGGGGCGCATCATGATCGAGGCGTCGGACTCGTCCGGGATGGCGCGGAGTTCATTGTCGTGTATGAGCCGCTGCACGCGTTGGGTGTGACGCGCACCGCCGCCGATCCAATGTTGCTCATGCTTGGCGAGGACGGCACGCGCGTGGCGCTGCTGGTGGACTTTGCTGAAGCTGCGCTTTCCGTGTCCGTCGGCGAAACTCGCGACCTGTCGGGACTTGGATCGCTGGACGGCGTGGTCGTGGGCGCGCTTCGGCCGGCGGCACGCTGGGTGACGCTGCTTGATGCACCGGCACTGGTCGAGGCCCTTGCCGGCTCGGGTGGGCGCGCGCACGTTGCCGTTCGCCATTCGTACGATTCCTGAGGAACCGGCGCTCATGACCCTGCAATCTGCTACTCCAGCACGCGTCGCGATCGACTACGCGACGCTCGTCTCATTTTCCGTTGGACGCGACTTGCTCGCGGCGCCCGTTGAATCGGTTGAGCGTGTGCTCCGCTGGACGGAGCCGTCGCCGTTGCCGCAGTTGCCCGAGTGGCTGGACGGTGTGATCCCGCACGGCGGCCGCATGGTTCCGGTCGTCGATCTGCGCCGCCGCTTCGGCCGCAGTGACAGTGAGGTATCGTCGTCTACACGCATCATCGTGTTCGCCGTCGGCAGCGATTGGCTCGGCGCTGTAGTGGACGCGGTGCTCGAGGTGATCACCGTTGACGCCACCACCATCGCCGCGCCGCCGCCCGTGGTGCGCGGATTGTCAGGTCAGTATCTGCTCGGCCTGGCACATCGCGCTGATCGTGTGGTGCTCGTGCTTGACGTGGCCCGTTTGCTCACCGCGACGGAACAGTTGCAGCTCGAGGAAACGCATGCGGCCGCGCAGCACCACGACGTCGTCGACGCGCACGCGTCGTCCGAGGTGTCCACGGCATGACCGACACGACCATTCACGCACCACCTTCCACTGAGGCGCCGCCGCTTCCGGAGCTGGCCGGGAGCGATCTCGCGCCACCGGATCTGGCGGCGCTCTTCGTCGCCGAACGCGCACTGCAGCAGCAACTCGAACACGCGCTCGATCCCACCGCACGCGCCGCGCTCAAAGATGAGATCATCGCGCTCTTTCGTGCCGTCGAAGCGGCAGAAGCGCGGGTGGCCTCACTCAAGCAGGCGGTCAAGTCGCTGGCCGAGCGGTGGAAGCATGGCGATGCACGCCGCGGAGGCACTGCGGGGCGCGGTGGTCAGTCGTCGCGCGTGGATCATCTCGGTGCGTCCACCTATATGGAAAAGGGGTGGTCTCGTCTCGCGCTGGGCGATGCCGCGGCGGCCGAAGAGGCACTGCACAAGGCACTGGAGCTTGCACCTGGCAGCAGTGAAGCGGAATCGTTGCTCGGCTGGGCGCAGATGATGCAAGAGCAATATGACTCCGCGCTTCTCACATTCCACAATGTGCTCTTGCGCGAGCCACAGAACGCGCTGGCGCGCACGAACGTCGGGTATATCTGCCTCCGGAAGAAGATCTACGGCGAGGCGATTGAGCATCTCTCGCGGGCCATCCGTCTGGACAGTGACGGCAAGGCGTCGCTGTATGCGCACCTCTATCTGGGTTTGGTGTATCTCGATCGCGAGATGTACGATGACGCGCGGCTGTTCTTTCACAAGGCGCTCGCGCTCGGTCCGAACTTGTTGCAGGCGTATTTCGAGCTGGGCCGCGCGCACTGGTTCTCCGGCGACCGGGAATCTGCCCGGTCCGCGTGGCGTGACGGTGCGGCGGCCAACAAGTTCAATCCATGGGGCAAGCGGTGCGCAGAACAACTGGCGGCAGTCGAACGCGGCGAGGCGCCAAGCCGGGAGATGTAGACGCACGGCTTGCCTGCGCGTCTTGCTCGCCGTGGCGTCGGGTAAAGCGCGTGCTGAGCGCAGTGGCGCTGATCGCGGCC
>JBGTFN010000321.1:0-7927 GCA_041747275.1 Gemmatimonadaceae bacterium
AGCGCGCTGCCGCCCGGTGCGCGCTACGTACCGCACCGCGTCGCGCGCGGCAAGTCGTGGAGCGACTTCGAGTCGATGTTGCAAGAGCTGTCTCGTGCCGACGCCGTGTTTCTGGGCGAGCAACACGATGACCGTGGCACGCACGCGCTGCAGCTTGCCGTGCTCGAGGGACTCGCTCGGAGAAACGTGAAGGTCGTTGTCTCACTCGAGATGTTCGAGCGCGATGTGCAGGCGTCGCTCGACCG
Organism: Gemmatimonadaceae bacterium; assembly: GCA_041747275.1. Classification (GTDB taxonomy): domain Bacteria; phylum Gemmatimonadota; class Gemmatimonadetes; order Gemmatimonadales; family Gemmatimonadaceae; genus JAABRT01. The sequence continues at coordinate 246 of JBGTFN010000321.1, forward strand.
GTACCTCGCTGGCACCATGCCTGAGAGCGCGTTCCTCGCGGTCTCGCGTCCGTGGCCCAACTATCACGATGATTACCGGCCGCTCGTGGAGCTTGCTAAAGCCAGAGGTTGGCCCGTGATCGCGTCGAACGTGCCGCGCAATATTGCGTCGCTCGTGTCGCGCGCTGGTGTCGCGGCGCTCGATACGCTGAGCTCGGAGCGCACACCTTGGGTCGCCGCTGACCGTCGCTGCGAAGCCAGCAGCAAGTACGCAAAAAAGTTCGGCAAGACCATGGAGGACATGGGGGGACATGGCAGCGCAGCGATGCCGGCGGACATGATCGGTCGCTTCTACGAAGCGCAGTGCGTGAAGGACGAGACAATGGCCGAAAGTGTGGCGCGCTCGCTGGAGTCGCATCCTGATGCCGTCGTGGTGCACGTGGCGGGCGGATTCCACGTGGAGGAACGCCTGGGCACCGTGGAGCGGGTGGCCACGCGCGTGAAGGCGCGGGACCTGACGCGTCGGGTGGAGCGCATGCCGGTGGTGATGTTCGTCCCGATGACGGATCTCGATCAGGCTCGGGCGGGGCAGCAGCGGCACCTCGGCACGTGGGTAGTGTACCCGCTCAAGTGACCGGGTGCGCTTGCGTACCAACGCATCGCGGCGCATCGTCGTAAATTGTGCAGGCAGTTCGGCCGCCTGTGTGTCGCTGCACATCGTGCAGGCCGCTGGAAGGAGATCACACCCCTCTCACCTCAAGCTCCCGAACTCATGAACCCGCTTTCAATGCTGTGGCGCCCGCGGGCGCTCATTCTTGCCGGTGCCGTGCTGGCCGCGCTTCCGCTGTCAGCCGGAGCGCAGGACGCGCTGATGCAGTCGAGCGGCAAGTGGGCCGGCAACTTCACGGGCAGCATGGGCGCACAGGTTCGCGTCGAGAATGCCAAGAAGGACACGGAGTCCGAGGCGCGCATGGAAGTCCTGCGCGCCGGCATCAATGTGATGGTGGCGTGGGATGTCGCCGAGGGTGTGTGCGGAGACAATGCGCAGCCGATCGTGGCGCGCGCCAAATTCCGGCAGATCCGCGCGGGGACAGACGGCAGTGGTACGGCAAAGGCCACCATTCCGCGCCTCGACCCCAAGAAGCGCTATTACGCGCGCGTGTACAGCCCCGAGAATGCAGCGGCGCCTGACGGCGGCACCGGAAGCTGTGTGAACCTGGCTGAACAGCCCAAGTAAGCGAACAGAAACCGCGCCGTTGGCATGATACGGCGTCGAATACGCACAAGAAAGCGGGGCCTTCGCAGTGAGCGAAGGCCCCGCTTTTTCATTACTGATTCGTGCCCAACTCAGGGAGCCGAGCCCGGTCCGCTGCCACCGAAGGTGTAGATCGGCAGGCCGAGCGTCTCGAGTTCACGTCCGTGTACGGGGAAGTGAATTGGAGTGCCGCGCAGGAGCTTGCCCCAGCCGCGCTGATCAAAGAATGTAGCTGATGGATCAAGAGGGAACAGATCGATACGCTTTTCGTACATGAGCGCATCGAACAGGTCGCCGCAGTCACCATTGTCCTTGCGCGGTACGCATGACGGGCTCTGTGGCACGCCGTTTACAGTGACGGGCGCGAGACCATTGGGGACGCGCGTGACATTGAGCAGCGCCGGTACTTCATCACGGCGGTTGAGGCGATACAGTGCCTCAGCGCGGATGTACCGCATTTCGTCCATCGTGATGATGGGCAGGACTCCGGTACTGTGGAAGTTGAGTTCCGGCGGATTGCGGTAGCGGGCGCTGTGGTAGTTCGAATGCATATACGTGCCGCGCACGCTCGTCATGGTCTGCGACGCGATGCGCTTGAAACGAATACCCGCTGGCTGCGCATTGGCCGTTGAGTTGGTGAAGCGTTTGTCCGGCGTCGCGATGATGATTGCCTGACGCTGGTCGGTGGGCAGTGCGAGCCACGCTTGATAGCGTCCCGTGGTATCCGCGGGACCAATGAGCCGGTTGCTCGTGCGCCCGTTGGTCTGGAAGTACGCGTACGACTGGTACACCGATCGGGTATCGGCAATGTCGAGCTGCGCCTGCTGGGTGAAGTCCTGCGTGATGCTGGAGTCCAGGAGGTTGAGCACGAGCTGCCAGTTGGTGGCCTGGCGACCTGCGGGATCTCGCGCTTCGTGCACATAGCTGCGCAGCAGGTATGCGTACATCACGCGCACGAACTGGTCACGGGTAAGCGGATTGCCGTTGATCCACGTGGTGGGCAGGGTGAAATCCGGCGCTGCCTTGGCGTCGGCGATGGCATCGCGCAACGCCTTGCGGCCGGTGGCGAGCATTTCCGTGTACGGCTTGAGCGTGGTGAAGTCGTACGTGTTGGGGTCTACCGTCTCATCGGCCGGGAACCCCTGATCGAAGAGCAGACCAACGTGGATGTTGCCGATGCCGATCAGAAACTTGGAGAACACCTTCGCTCTGGGCGTGTCCTGTCCATTTGGAAACTCGGCATTTACCAGTCCGAGTTTGAGGTTCTGAGACTCGATGGACTGGATGGCGTCGCGGCCGGTGGCAATTACACCGTAGCTTTCATACCAGGGTTTGCGATTGATCCAGCCGCCGGCATCGAGGTTGTTGATGGCCGGTCGCGGCTCCGCGGTGTTCTCCATGAAGAACGCGTCGGCACTCGTGAGCTCATTGCCGAAAATGGAGAGCTGGACGACTGGAGACTCCGGGCTGCTTCGCGCACCTTGCACCATGCCCCAGTAATCGCGCCACCCACCAATGAGCGCGGCCTCGATGTTCGCGGCGTCGGAGAATACGCCATTGATGAGCGGGGAGTTCTGGTTGGCGACATCGAGCGACTGGCAGCCGACGAACAGCATCGGTCCAGCCACAGCCGCCGCGGCGAGCCAAGTGGATCGCCGAGCCGCTGTGATGCGGCCCGGGTTGGATGACGTCTTCATAGGCTTGTGAGGTGTGGGCATTAGAAGGTGATGGTGAAGGCGCCAGTGATCGTACGGGTAAGTGGATAGATGTTGTTATCCACGTTGTTTAGTGCGCCGCTGCGACCTTCAACATTGATGCCGGAGTAGTTCGTAAGCGTGAGCAGGTTTCGCCCGATCAGGTCGGCCTGAATGCGGCTGGCGCCGATCTTGTTGAGCCACGGGTGACGGCGCGCGTCGAAGAGGTAGCCAAACGCCAGCTCCTGCAAGCGAGCGTATGACGCGTCTTCCACATACTCGCGGTAGTAGCAGCTACCGCAGTTGCCGTTGGCCAAACCCGTTGAGTAGTAGGTCGTAGCCTTGCGCAACTCGTCCGGCTTGCCCATCTGGTTCACTTCCGGGTGATCGCTCGTGTTATGCAGCGACTGGCGGTTCCGGTTGTAGATCTCGCCGCCGAACTGTCCATTGAACAGGGTATACAGGCGGAAGCCCTTGTATCGGAAGGTATTGCCGAAGCCGAAGCGCATATCGGCCGCAAAATCGGCAATCAGGTCTCGGCGGAGCACTCCCTGGTCATCGACCTGAAGGAACGGGCGGCCCCACGAATAGTTGATGCCGTCGATTCGCACCGTGGTGTTCCACAGATTCTTGGCTTTGCCATCGGTGAAATTGTTGCCTACGCCAACGGGCACCAGGAAACCGTTGTCGTCCACCTGGAACTGGTCAAGGGAGTTGGCGTGGACGGACCGCAGCTGGTCTGGGCTCTGCACATGGAAGTTGCCGAACCACTGGCCCATGCGGATGTTGTCGCAAAAGTTTTCCGGACCGCCCGTGAAACAGGTGCGACCGAACTTTTCGATGAAGTTGCGCGAACGATCGGCGGTGAACAGCACGTCCCACTGAAAGCCGTTCGGGTTCTGCAGCAGGTTGGCCTGAATCGTCGCTTCGATCGTCTGACCGGAAATGGAGCCGACGTTCTGGTTCTGCGTGTTGTAGCCGAACAGCGCGCCCAAGGGCACCGGAATGATGTTCTGATCCGTGTACGTATCGACGTACACGAGCGACGCCGAAATTTTCTGGTTGATGATCATGTCCACGCCGAACTCCTGTTCGGTCGTGAGTTCAGGGCGCAGCAGCCCGTTGCCGAGCGACGTTCGCACCACGGCGCCTGCGCTGACCGCCAGCGTCTCGTACTGGTCGGCGAAGTTGGGTCGCGTTCCGGCAGTACCCACGCTGTAGCGCAGCTTGAACAGGTCCAGGAAGCCGATGTTGAACCAGTCTTCCTCGTTGATCAACCACGAGCCGGCGAGGCGATAAAACGTATTCCAGCGTCCTTCCGGGCCGAACAGCGAGCTGCCTTCGCGCCGAATGAGACCATCTACGATGTATTTATCATTGTAGTCGAACGCCACGGTGCTCAGAACCGAATTTGTGCGGCGATCGGTAATGCTCGAGCTGGACGTGCGCGTCGTGCCTGACTGAATAGTCTTCACGCCGCTGACAGAAAAGATTTCGCCCTGTCCCCGCTGGAACGGGTTCACTTCCCGCTCCGTCTGTGCGCGAGTCGTCCACCGTGCTGTCAGGTCGCCGAAGGCCTTGGTCAGCGTGACGCCCGTGGTGGCGACGAGGCCTTGCGTAATATCCTTGTCGAGACGCAGAAAGCCCGTGCTCACGCCCTCGCCGTTCGTCGTGGTCTGGCCGCGCGGAATGAAGGTCTCTTCTTCCAGATCACCGCGGTCGTAACCGATATCGGTGGTCAGCGTCAGCCATCGGAATGGGCGATACTGCGCGTTCAGGTTGAGCAGTGTGCGGGCCCGCTGGATATTGGCCTGCGTATATTCCTGCAGGTACAACGGATGCGTGACGCCTTGCAGTGGATCGGGAATGATCGCGTATCTGAAGCGTCCCAATGGGTCTGGCGCGAGCAGGTCGACGTCGGGGTTGATGCGGTAAAAGTTCTGGAAGTTGACCTGGCTCTCTTCGTTCTGGCTCGTGCTGTACGACACCGATGCGCCGATGCTCAGCTTTTCCTTGATGCGATGATCGACATTCAGCCGCATGGATTGACGGGTGAAACCGTCCGAACTGGGAACGATGCCGGGCTGCCGGTTGCGCGTAAAGGAGAGCGTGAAGTTGGTCGCGGCGCTGTTCTGCTGCAGCGTGGCTGTCTGCGCGTTGAAGGAGCCGGCCTGAAAAAACTGCTTCGCGTGGTTGAATACGGGATCGATATACGCATTCTCCATGATGCCGCTGGGCTGCACCACGCGATCGCTGCGTGGAACCACCGCACCTGACGCATTGACGTACTGTCCCTGCGCGTTCACGAGAAACTGGTGCGCCAGGGGCTTGTCGATCTGTCGCGACACCTGATCTTGGCCGAACTCCGTACGGAGCGTGAACTGCGTCTGACCGAGCTGCAGATTGCTGCCACGCGCCGTGGTGATGGCGATGACGCCCGAGGCGGCGCGCGAGCCGTACAGCGCAGCGGCAGCGGCGCCCTTGATGACTTCGATGGTCTCGATGTCAAGCGCTTCGATGTCCTGCGTGGTGACCGACTGCGTCTGATTCAGGAACACACCATCGATCACGTACAGCGGACCGTTGTTGCCGTTGTACTGCGACACGGGTGTGCGCAGCTGCACGAACACGCCGGATCCCGGCGCGCCGCTCGCACGCGTGATGTTGGCACCAGCCACCTTGCCGATGAGCGCACCGGCGGCCGATGTGGTCGTGGGCACCGGTAGATCGGCGGCGGTGAGCTTGTCGACCGTGTACGGCGTCTTGTTGCCCGAGGTGGGATCGACCGAGGCCGAGATGGTGACCTGGTTCAGTCGGAGCTGGTTCGCGTTGAGCTCGAAGTCGATCGTCTGCACCGAGTCGAGCACGAAGCGGATGTTGTCCACCTGCCGCTCGCCGTAGCCGATGCGACGCGCGGTGAGCGCGTAGACGCCACTGAACGGTGCGGTCAGAACATAGCGGCCGTCTTCGCCGGTGGTGGCAGCGGTAGTCGTTCCCGAAACGCGAACCGTGACACCGGGAATCGGCAGCTTCGTCTCGACGTCACTGACCGTACCCGTGATGCGCGCGTTGCGCGTCTGCGACTCGACGTCGTGCGCAGGAAGCGCGACGGCGAATGCAGCGACAGGAATGAGCCAGCGAAAGAGCTGGCGAGGAGAACTTCTACGCGACATGCGCGCTCCGGATTGGAGGGGAGAAAGCAGGCTGACGACCAGCGGCGCCCCGGTGGGTGGGTGCAATGGGCGCGGCGAAGTCAGCGGGAAGGAAACAGGGTTGATCGAAACATTCTGCACATTGCGAAGAAAATCGCAAGTTTCCGGTTGGAACTTTGTTCGAATTCGATGGTTTGAGTGAGGTTTTCTTAGATCAACAGGCGCATTTTCAGATGCGCGGGAACTTATCTTTTGCCGACACCGACCGAAAGGTTCGCGTCGGAACTGCGGTTGTCCTAGTAGGTCGATCGCTACTCGCAATCGAAATCCGTACCCGCGAAATCCTTGCGGTGCCCATCACAACGCAGCGAAAGCTGCGACGAGAACTTGGCAGAATGATGACTGATCGCCTCATTCAATTCTTTCAGTAAGGGACACGTGGACGACACACGTTGCGAGGCACGCGGACCAAGGGACGTACCGGATACGTATCACCTGTTGCAGGCGTTGCGGTGCGCCACATCCAGTCCGCGCGCCCGGTTGCGAAAACACACTGTCTCACCGATGAACTACATACACGTGCAATCACACTCGCGCTTACGAACCCGCTCGCTCCCCAGTTTCGTACTGGCGGCACTCGCCACCATCGGCACACTCGCTTCGTGTGCGCCTGCGTCCGCACAACGGCAGACTACAGCAGATTCACAGGTCGCAGTCGCCAGTGCGATCGACACCGTTGTGCTCATGCGGCGGCTCTCCGCGCTCTCGCACGACTCCATGGAAGGCCGCGGTGCCGGCACGCCAGGTGGCAAGCGTGGTCGCGACTATCTGGAACGTGAACTGCGAGGGCTCGGCATCGCGCCGGCTGGTTCTGCCTATCAACTGCCCGTGCGTGTGCGTGCTCGCCCCGGAGCCGACACGATCGGCGCCAACGTCGCCGCGATCATTCCTGGACGACGAGGCGGGGGACCGGTGATCGTAATTTCCGCGCATCACGACCACCTCGGCATCCGTAACGACAGCATCTACAACGGAGCCGACGACGACGCGTCAGGATCGGTCGCGCTGTTGTCGCTCGCCGAGCAGTTTCGAAAGGCGCCACTCGAGCATGATGTGATTCTGGCGTGGTTCGAGGCGGAGGAGAGCGGCATGCTGGGCTCGCGCGCCTTCGTCGAGTCGCCGCCCGTTCCAGCGTCACGCATAGCAGTCAACGTGAACCTCGACATGGTTTCGCGGCACGAGGGTGGACGCACACTCTGGATCGCAGGCACCGCGCACTATCCGTTTCTCAGGTCCATTGCCGAGGCGGCGATTCCAGCAGCGACGGTGCGCGTGCGTTTCGGGCATGACACCGCTGGTCCGAGTCCATCAGACAACTGGACGAGCGCGTCCGATCATGCGTCGTTCCATCGTCAGCGCATTCCGTTTCTGTATCTCGGCGTCGAAGACCATCCCGATTATCACAGGCCGGGCGACGACGCGAGCAAGGTGGAGCCGGCGTTCTTCGCGAGCACGGTGTCGTTCGCCGAGGCCTTGGTGCGCGCACTCGATGCACGACTCGACGAAGTGCATGCCGCCGGTACACGGGCACGTTGAGCGATC
>JBGTFN010000322.1:0-7389 GCA_041747275.1 Gemmatimonadaceae bacterium
GGCTGCCGACGCCGCGTCAGGCGGCCTGCCGGGTGCTCGCGCTCTCGATAGCGTCATCACCTGGGCCATCGGGTCAGCTCGCGACTCGCTCGATTCCCTGGCCGTCATTCAGGGAATGGGTCCGCGGACTGCTGACTGGACGCGAAAAGACGGGCAGGGCGGTACGTGGGGCGTCGACCCATCGGGAATTCGTCTCGGAAAAGTCACAATTCCCAGCGCGCTGCTCGCATTCCTGCCCATGAATGTGCAGCGCGGCATGGGTGCCAATCCCACGGACTACGAACGCAACAAGCGACTGTCCCTGGCGCAGTCGGACATCGCCCGCTTCAGAAGTTCTGCGGCAGGCAACGACCAGTTCAAGATGCTGGTCGAGGAGTTGCGAGAGCGTCGGGACCGCGAGCGTGCCGCGAGGCGAGCGGCCGGCGCAGGCGTGGGGCCCGTGGCTGCACCGAATGGCGGATCGCCCGGCGGTGGATCGCAAGGTGGCAACTCAGGGAACTCGCGACCGTAGGCCCGTCAGCTATCTGGTTGGATCCTGCGTCAGAAAGCGAACTGCAGACTGCAGTCGGTCGAGCGAGCGCCCCCGACCCACATACAGCAACACATCAAAAATTCCGGGACTCGCCGTCGTGCCGGTGAGCGCCACGCGCAGCGGCTGAAAGATCTTGCCGCCGGAGATGCCGAGTTCTTCGGCCAGCGTACGGAGCGCCGATTCCATCGATGTCGGCTCCCAGACGGGCAACTGCGACAAGCGCTCGCGCACCGCCGTCAGAATCTCGACGGCAGCTGAGGGATCGCGCCACTGCTTGGAGACCGCGTCGGAGTCGTACGTGATATCGTCGCGGAAGTACGGAATCGCCTGTCGCGCGATGTCGTCCACAGTGCGCGCACGAACCCGAAGCAACTCGACGAGTCCACGAAACCATTCGTCGCGCTCGTTGAGCTGCTCACGCGTGGCCACGCCTTCCCGTTCGAATGCCGGATAGATGTGCGGCATGACTTCGTTGAGCGACAGCATCGACAGGTGCTGTCCGTTCATCCAGTCGAGTTTCTGAGGGTCGAAGACTGCCGCTTTCTTCTGCAGTCCGTCGAAGGAAAACTTCTCGAGCAGCACATCGAGTTTCATCACTTCTGTGTCGTCGCCAGGTGACCAGCCGAGCAGCGCAAGAAAGTTTACCATTGCGCTGGGCAACAGCCCGAGATGCTGATAGTCGCCCACAGCCGTCGCACCATGCCGCTTGCTGAGCTTCTTGCCATCGGTGCCGTGGATCATGGGCACGTGTGCAAACTCCGGCACCGGTGCGCCGAGTGCACGGTAGAGCAGAATTTGCTTTGGGGTGTTCGAGATGTGATCGTCCCCGCGCATCACCATCGTGATACCCATCGCGATGTCATCCGAAACGACGGCGAGGTTGTACACCGGCGTACGGTCGGAGCGCAAAATGACAAAATCCTCGATGTCCTTGTTCGGAAACGCAATGCGCTCATGCACTGCATCGAACCATTCGGTCACCCCGTCGGGCACGCGAAAGCGCACCGCGTGCGGCTCGCCAGCGGCCAGCTTGGCGGCGATCTCTTCATCCGACAACTCGGCGAGGCGCCGGTCGAAGCGATACGGTTCCTTGCTCGAGGATGCTGCCTCACGCAACCGCTCAAGCTCGGCGGGCGGCGTGAAGTCGCGATAGGCCGCGCCACCGGCGACGAGCCGCGCGACATCGGCTTGATGCCGCTCGAGATTGGCGCCCTGAAAGACTACGTCCTCGTCGTAGTCGAGTCCGAGCCATTCAAGCCCCTCGAAAATGGCGCGCGTGCTCTCGTCACTGCTGCGCTGGCGGTCGGTGTCTTCGATGCGCAGTAGCATCTTGCCGCCATATTTTCTTGCGTAGAGCCAATTGAACAGCGCAGTACGCGCGCCGCCGACGTGCAGAAAGCCCGTGGGCGACGGAGCAAAGCGAACGCGCGGCGCGTCGACGGCAGGCGACGACGCCTGCTCGGCATGTGGTGCGGCAGAATCTGTCATTGAAAACCGGGGCTTGGCCCGGAGGAAGGCAAAGTCGAATCAACACGACGGAAAAAACAACGCGGGCCCACCGGATATCCCGGCAAGCCCGCGAAGCGGAGAGGGCGGGATTCGAACCCGCGATAGGGTGTTACCCCTATGCCGGTTTAGCAAACCGGTGCCTTCAGCCTCTCGGCCACCCCTCCTGATCGGTGGTCGACAGCAACCCGCTGCGATACCGGCCAGCCTTGAATCTGCCCGTGCGCGTGGCTGCGGTCAACGGCCGCGAGCAGATGATCCCGTTGTTTGCGACGGAGCCGCGACGCAAGTCGGGGATATGGTTACACGCCGGCCTTCATGCTGAGCAGCATCGCCAGCTCGGTTGCAGCAAACGCGCCGTGCGCGAAAATGGCGAGCGCCAATCCTCGACCGCGCTTGCCACGGACTGCAAGCGCTCCCAGCACGAGACCAAAGAGCGTGCAGAACGCGGCGTGCCGAAGCGCGGCGTCGGGAGCGGCGGCGTAACCGAGCAGCGGAACCGCGCCGAACAGGAGCGCCGCGACACCGACGGCCATCGTGGCGCTCAGGCCACGTCCGCGCAGCCATTCAATCGTCGCGAAGCGGAAGAAGAGTTCGTATAGCATTGGCACCAACAAACATGCCAGCACCGCCCACAAACCGACCGCGGCGAACTGCTCGTCCTGCATGAATCGAGAAAGCAGGGTTGCCGTTTCGGGCTCAGTGCTTGCCCACCGCCATGGCCAGAGCGCGTAGCGACCAAGCAGGAATGCCGCGCCCGCGCCGGCGAACAGTGCGGTCCACGCAGAGATCAGGCTGGGCTCGAGCATTCGCTGGTAGGCTCTCGGCATCCACCGAAGCGAGAAGGGCACCGTCAGCACGATCAGCCCAAGAATCCACGGAAGGAAACGCGCGCCAACCACCAGCAGCGCATTGCTGAGAGATGCGCTCGCGGCCTCGGCCGCACCTGCGTTCATTGCCGCCGCCGCAGGCATCCAACGTGCGAGGACCGTCTCTCCGACGTTCAGCAGGGACGCTACGAGCGCCACCGCCGCGGATGCGCCGACCCACAACAGCTCGCGGGCGTCGGGAGCGGCAGTGTCTTCGGAAGGCGGTAACTCGGCGCGCAGGACAGCCGGCGCCGGAACAGGCGGAGTGGTCGGGGTAGCGGTCATTCCACTAGGATCGGTTGCGCTTGGCAGTTTGGCAACCTCTTCCGTCTGGGAGGCCAGGAGCGGAGGCTGTCGGCCCCCTACGTTAGCATGGAAAGTGCTGCCGCCTGCAAGCTGCGGTGCGCCGCTGCCTTCCTTTGCACAGGGATTCCCGATGGATCAAACGCTGGTGCTGACGGTCGCCGTGCTGTCGCTGGTGCTCAACGTCGTCGCCGTCGTCATGCTCATCGGCATGCGGCGGGATCGTTCGCGCGAAGCAGCGGACGCGCTCGTTGCAAGGGTGGGGGAGATCGATCGCGGCCTCAAGGAGATCGCACCCGCGCTCCGCGAGGACGCACGCCTCGCCCGCGAGGAGAGTCGTGCCGGTCGCGAGGAAATAGCACTGTTGCTGCGAGGCCAGCAGCAGACGCTCGAATCCCGACTGGCCGGATTCAGCACGCAACAGCACGAACAGCTATCGGCTGTGCGTGATACGCTCCACCGCAATCTCGAGCAACTGCGCACAGACAACGAGGCGAAGCTCGAGCAGATGCGTGTTACCGTGGACGAGAAGCTGCAAGGCACGCTCGAAACGCGGCTTGGCGAATCGTTCAAGCTCGTGAGCGACCGCCTCGAACTCGTGCACAAGGGATTGGGCGAGATGCAGACGCTCGCCACCGGCGTCGGTGATCTCAAGCGCGTGCTCACCAACGTGAAGAGCCGAGGCGGATGGGGCGAAGTGCAGCTCGGCATGTTGCTCGAAGACCTGCTGACCGTCGATCAGTATCGCACCAACGTGCGCATTCGTCCCGACTCGGCGGAGAGTGTGGAGTTTGCCGTGCGCTTGCCCGGCAAGACGAATGGCGCTGAACTGCTGCTGCCGATCGACGCGAAGTTTCCGCACGAGGATTTTGAACGATTGCTCGCCGCGCACGACAGCGGCACCGCCGAAGACATCGAACGCGCCAGCGCGGCGCTCGAGCGTGCGGTGCGTTTGCAGGCACGCACCATCTCCGAGAAGTATGTGCATCCGCCGCACAGCACGGACTTCGCCATCATGTACCTGCCAACGGAGGGACTGTTCGCCGAAGTGGTGCGACGTCCCGGGCTCGCGTCGGACGTGCAGGCGAAGTATCGCGTGATGCTCACGGGACCGACCACGCTCGCGGCGTTGCTCACGAGTTTGCAGATGGGATTCCGCACGCTCGCGATCGAGCAGCGATCGAGTGAGGTATGGCAGGTGCTGAGTGCGGCGAAGGCCGAGTTCAGAAAGTATGGCGAGGTGTGGAGCAAGCTGGGCAAGCAGCTTGATACGGCGAAGCGCACCGTGGAGGAAGCGGGAAGGCGCACGCGCATGGTGGAGCGACAGCTGCGCGATGTCGAGAGTGTGGAGCTGTCCGGTGTTGACGAGATGCTGTCATTGTCATCGGCCAATGGAGCATCGGACACTGATCAGGATGATTTGACGAGCTGAGGATTCGATCCCGAGCTCTCGCGCCTTCGCCACTACGCGCCGGCGAAGGAGTTCTTCGACCCGAACAAATAGGTCGGTTCGCAAACGCTACATCGGCACTTCCCGAAGCAGACCCCGCCGAATTCCCGTCATGATCGCCTGCGTGCGATCGCGGGCATCGAGCTTGGCGAGAATCGCCTTCACATGCGCCTTCACCGTGCCCTCGCTGATGAACAGCGTTTCGGCGACTTCCTGATTGGACTTGCCTTGTGCGAGGCATTCGAGCACCTCGTGCTGACGCGGCGTGAGTGACTCACTGGCCACGTGCTCGGCGAGGCGGTTGGCGATATCGGGCGCAATCACCTTGCGGCCCGCGTGCACGCTGCGAATGGTGTCCACGAGTTCCGACGAATCAACGTCCTTGAGCAGGTAGCTGGCCGCTCCGGCTTGCAGGGCGCGGAACACCTCCTCATCGGTGTCGTACGTGGTGAGCACGACGACCTTGGCGTGCGGGTTTGCGTCGCGCATGGCGCGGGTGACGTCGCTGCCGTCCATCGGGTTCATGCGCAGGTCGACAATCGAGACGTCAGGGGCGTGTTCGTTGAACATCGCCATGGCCGTGTCGCCGTCCTTGGCGAGGCCGACGACGGTCATGCCGTTGGCCGATAGCACAGCCGAGAGGCCCTCGCGAACGATGGCCTGGTCATCGACAATGAGAACGCGAATCGATCGCGTTTCCTGGGGCATGGTAGTGCTTTGCATCGACCACTCCTCGTGCTGTCCGTGGCTCTTTCGCGCGATATCTGGGGAGGGAAATCTTATCGCCATGCAGGCTCGCCGTCCAGCGACGGAGGTCACAGGGGTGGGAGTGGGCACTATCCCTCGTGAGGAATAACCTGCATGTTCTTCTCCACTCGGGCGGAGATTTCCAGCCCCGAGTGCCCCCGCGACAGGCGCCTCATGCGCGGTCATCTCACGAATACAACGAGCTACCGGTGAAAAAAGTCCTCTACATGCCGTTCGATATGCGCCAGCCGACCGCGATGTCTGCGCAGTTCGAATACGGCGACCTGAAGGGCGGCCAGAACAAGAACCAACTCACCATCGATCACGATCTGGCCAAGGGACACGATGCCAGGCAGGTGTGGTATGACGGCAAACGGAACTCGTTCCTCGCGGGCATGCACGATGGTCAACTGTACATTCGCGGGCACGGCATGCCGGGAGAGAATATGATCGAAGGCGGGCGCGGCGGGGAGAAGGTGCGTTTCGACGTGGTCGTCGACCGAATCGTCAAGTCGGGTTTGCCCAAGACGTTTTCGGGCAAGATCAAGTGCTATAACTGCCACAGCTCCGAGTCGATCGACCCTACCGGCAGCATCTCACCCCGAATCTCGGAAACGAACGGGGAGTGTTTCGCCCAGTTGATGGCCGACGAGATGTACTCGCGAGGCTACAAGAAGTGCACATACCACGGGTACGCGGGTTCCATTGATTCCCTGCCCAAGGATGGCAGTAGCGGCGTCCACAAGTACGTGCGGACTGTAGTCAAAGGCAAGCAGGTCGAGAGCGGACGCGTGAGCGAAGCGCGCACGCAGTTCACGCCGAACGTGGTCCCCAAGAAAAAGAGCCTCCTGGCCGGACTGTTCAAGTGAGCGGCGCGCAGCACTGACGCGTCATCGACTCCGGCTGCTGTACGGCGCGGGTGAGATTCGAACTCACGAGACCCTTTCGGGTCCGCCGGTTTTCAAGACCGGTGCATTCAACCGCTCTGCCACCGCGCCAACCTCCCAACTTATTCACGCGGACCGGGCCCGTACAACTCGCCCGGTCAGCATCGATTGCCGTCGTCCCATTCTCGCTGACTTCCTACCGCTGCCGCGCGGCCAACGAGGAGTCACGCGTAGCACGGAATTCGGCGCCCTGCGCCCAGGTGGGCCACGTGCGAAGATGTGCCACGCGCCAGCCCACCTCCAGCAATGCCCGCGCGTCCGCGACGGCGCCGGACAGGTCCCAGTCGGCCTTCACTTCGTCGCTCGGCTTGTGGTAGTCGTTGGCGAGATACTCGTCGCGCTTGGTCTTGCCGAAATCTGCCGGCTTGTCGATGAACCGGTCACCGCTGCCGATGTAAAGCGCGGGTACGCCCTTTTTGGCAAACTCGAAGTGATCGCTGCGAAAGAAGTAGCCCTTCTCCGGCTCCGGATCTGGCGAGAGCGTGCGCCCGTCGCGCGCCGCGGCCGAACGCAGGACATCGTCGAGTGTGCTGTTGCCCAGCCCAATCACGGTGATGTCGCTGGTGCGGCCCCACTGGTTGATGCCGTCCATATTGATGTTCGCCACCGTCTGGTTGAGCGGATACAGCGGATTCTCCGCGTACCACTTCGCGCCGAGCAAGCCCTGCTCCTCAGCGGTCAACGCGACAAACAACAGCGAACGCGGAGCCCGCTCGGGCAGCTTTGCCATCGCACCCGCAATCTCCAGCAGCGATGCCGTGCCTGATGCGTTGTCGAGCGCACCATTGAAGATCTGGTCGCCCTGATGCATCGTGTCGCGACCGAGATGATCCCAGTGCGCGGTGTACAGCACCCACTCGTCCTTGAGTGAGGGATCATTGCCCTCGAGCTTCGCAACGACGTGGCGCGACGCGACCTGCCGCACGGAATTGGTGAGACTGAATGACGCGGTTGCGCCAATGGAGACGGGCTGGAACTCGCGCGTTTCGGCGGCAGACTTGAGCGAGTCGAAACTGAGACCGGCGTTCGCGAACA
>JBGTFN010000323.1:0-11111 GCA_041747275.1 Gemmatimonadaceae bacterium
GCCTCGCTTCACCCACGGCACGGCATTCCACCGACCGCTCGAATCCTTCTGCGCAGCGCGCACCTCGCCCGCCTCGAGTCGCACCAGGAAGTGTTCGAAAATCGCGCCGGCGTCGAGCGGCAAGGTGACGCCGCTGTCGAGCAGGTCCGGATGCGACAGGCGTGATTCGAGATCGGCAACGGTGAGCGGCATGCGGGAATCGGTTGAGGCGGATTGCGGTCTGCTAAACGAGATTCAGTTGTGCGAGCGACTCACGCACACTTGCTACGGTGGCCAATACTCGCTGCGAGTGTTCCTCACCAAGCGGCAGGAGCGGCGAACGCAGCATGTTCGACATGACACCGTCGGCGGCGAGCACGGCCTTCACCGGTATCGGGTTGGATTCAACGAAGGCAGCGGCAAAAAACGGCAGCAGCGCACGATGCAGCGATCTCGCGATCGTGAGGTCGCCGCGTGACACGGCGCTGACGAGTTGCACCATCGCGCGCGGGAAGACGTTGGAGACGACGGACACGACGCCTTCGGCCCCGAGCGCCATGAGCGGAAGCGTAATCGCGTCATCTCCCGAGAACACGAGGAAGCCCGACGGTCGATCCCGCAGGATGGTGTCCATCTGGCCGAGATTACCGGATGCTTCCTTGACGGCGATGATGCGCGGATGCTGCGCAAGACGGAGCGTCGTCTCCGCTTCCACATTGCTCGCGGTGCGGCCGGGCACGTTGTACAGCATGATCGGTAGCGAGCTCGCGTCGGCGATGGCGTGAAAATGCGCCAGGATGCCGCGCTGCGGTGGCTTGCTGTACATCGGCGAAACGTGCAGCAGACATGACGCGCCGGCTTCACCGACGGCTTGCGAGAACGCAATGGCCTTCGCCGTATCGTTTGAGCCAGCGCCCGCGACGACAGGCACGCGACCGCGCACTTCCTCTGCGACAATACCGACCACGCGCACATGCTCATCGAATGAGAGCGTGGCAGCCTCGCCAGTTGAGCCGCAAGGCACCAGGAAATGAATGCCTGCCTGAAGTTGCGCGTCCACGAGGGCGCGCAGCGCGGATTCATCGATCGCCCCGTCTGCTGTGAACGGAGTGACGAGCGCGGTGCCGCAGCCTTGGAGTGAATGAGCGTGGGTCATGCTGTAGTCGCGGCCGAAGGGGAAGCGAGGCCGAGCACATCCCGCATTGTATACACACCGGGTGCCGCCTGGTCGACAAGCCACCGCGCGCCCGCCAGAGCCCCATCCGCAAAGACGCGCCGGTCGCGTGCCTCATGCGTGATTCGAACCTGCTCAAAGGCACTGTCGAACACGATTTCGTGCGTTCCCGGCACCGCACCAACTCGAATGCTGCTGACCGGTATCGCGCGGCCCAGTGCTCGTTCAGCGCGGGCGCGAATGGCTATGGCGGTGCCGGACGGCGCATCGAGCTTGGCCGTGTGGTGCGTCTCGATGAGATGTGCATCGAACGAGGGTGCGTGTCGGAACAACCGACCGGCCGCCTCCGACAACGCCAGCATGAGCTGCACGCCCGGTGCAAAATTCGGCGACCAGAGCACGCGTCCGCCGAACGTGCGTGTGCTCTCTTCAAGCGAGTCGAGCTGATCGTACCAGCCCGTCGTGCCGATCACGACAGGGACGCCCACACGCATGCACTGTGTCGCATTGTGAATGGCAGCATCGGGCACCGTGAACTCGATCGCTACCTGCGCGCCGCCCAGCGTGTCGATACTGATCGACCGCGTTTCCGGCGCAGCGGTATCGATACGCGCCACGATCTCGCAATCGTGCGCACTGGCGAGCGCGTCGAGCGCCGAGCCCATGCGGCCCATTCCGATGAGCGCCACCCTGATCGTGTTCATGCGTGCGTGTGCTCACCGGTGGTGTGCTGTTCGAAGAACGTGGCGTGCAAGCGGCGAACCGCGTCGATCACCTGCGCGTCGTCGATCACCAGCGTGAAGTTAATCCCGGTTGCACTCAGTGAGGCCATGTGCACGCTGATCGGGCCCAGCGCACCAATCGCCGCGGCAAGGGTCGCGCTGCCGTCCGCAAGGCCAGCACCGACGATGGCGACCACGCCGCGTTGTCGTTCCACCGACACGTCACCCAGCGCCGACAGATCCGCAATGATGGAGTCCAGGTGCGATACATCGTCGACCGTCACCGAAATCGAGACTTCCGAGGTCGTCACCACATCGACGGACGTGCGGTGTCGCTCGAACACCTCGAACACCGAACGCAAGAACCCATGCGCGAGCAGCATGCGGGCGGTGCGAAGCTTCACGAGTGTGCTTGCGCGCTTCCCTGCAATGGCGCGAACGGGCAGGCGGGGCGCGTCGAACGCAATCATCGTTCCCGTGCCTTCAGGCCGCCGGGAGTTGAACACATACACCGGGATCCCGCGCTGCACAGCAGGCGCGATGGTATTGGGATGCAGTACCTTCGCACCGAATGCGGCAAGCTCAGCGGCTTCGTCGAAACGAATGCGATCGATCAGCTGCGCCGCAGGAACGATGCGCGGATCAGCGGTCAGCATGCCATCTACGTCGGTCCAGATTTCGATCGCCTCCGCTTCCATTACGGCACCGATCAATGCAGCGGAATAGTCGGAGCCACCGCGGCCGAGTGTAGTGGTGATGTGTCCGGGACTTGAACCGATGAAGCCGCCAATCACCGGCACGCAACCTCGCTGCACGAGCGGTCGCAGGTGCTCGCGCGTCGAGGCAGCCATCGCTACCAGGTCCGGAGTGGCCCGCGTAAAGTGCTCATCGGTGATGGTGACGAGTCGAGCGTCCACCCATTCCGCATCGAGTCCCCGGGCACGGAACGCGGCAGCCACCATCTGCGACGACATCAACTCACCTACCGCGGCAATCGCGTCGAGCGATCGCGGCGTCACGAAGCCGAGCGTGCTCAATGCCTCCGCCAGATGCGCCAGTTCATCGAATCCTGCGCCGATCTCGGCGAGCAGTTCGTCACGCTCGACGCTGTCGGCAAGCAGCGTACTCGCTTCGGTGAGATGACGCGAGCGAAGAGCCTCCACCAGCGTGAGCGCCAGCAGCAAGTCTCCCTTTGCCGCATGGCGCGCGATCTCGAGCAGATCGTTGGTGGCGCCGGAAAGCGCCGAGACGACGACGACAGGCCGTCGAGCGAGTTTGCCGTGAATGATGTCCGCTGCTCGCAGGATTGCGTCGGCATCGGCGACTGATGTGCCACCGAACTTGCAGACGATCACGTAGCAGCTCGCAGCGCACCGGTCGTGCGGTCGAGCACGCCCGTCGCGACCAGCAGCTCGGCGTTGAGTACCGAACCTCCCGCCGCACCGCGCACCACGTTGTGTGACATTGCCACCAATCGCAGATCGAGCACGCGATCTTCACGCACGCGCCCGATTGTCGTGGCCATTCCGCGACAGGCAGGCGCGTCTCGCCGAGGTTGCGGACGATCTGCTTCGTCTCGCACGATGAGCGGTGGGACCGGCGCCGAAGGCAGGCCTGAGACAGATGCATGGCCACGCCAGGAGCGCAGCGTCTGTATCGCCTCCACCACGGACGGCGCACGATCGAAGCCGATCGTAAGGCAAACAGTGTGCCCATGTTCCACCGCCACACGATTCGCGTGAGCGCTCACAGCGATGTCGGCAGGTTCGATGCGATCACCGTTCATCCGGCCCAGGAGCTTGCCCAACTCGCGCTCGATCTTGGGCTCCTCATCGCCGATGAAGGGAATGACGTTGCCGAGGATATCCAGCGACGCAACGCCAGGATACCCGGCACCAGAGATCGCCTGCATGGTGACCGCGAACACCGTGCGCACGGTGTACGCCTCGTGCAATGGCGCAAGCGCCGATGCAATCACGGTCGCCGCGCAGTTCGCATTGGTCACGATTGCACCACTCCAGCCGCGCACGGCTTGCTGCACACGAAGTAGCGCAAGGTGATCGCCGTTCACCTCCGGAATCACGAGCGGCACATCGTCCTCCATGCGAAAGTTCTTCGCATTGGAGAGAACGAGTCTGCCAGCCTTCGCAAACGCTGCCTCCACGTCGCCCGCCACTGCGGCATCGAGTGCCGAGAAGACGATGGGTGACGTCACCGCGTCCGTCGAGCACGCCTGCACGATGAGATCACCGACGCTATCGTCGAGTGTGCCCTCGAGCCAACGAGCGGCCTCGCGATACGGGCGACCGGCGGAACGTTCAGACGCTGCAACCTCACGAATGACAAACCACGGGTGACCGTGCAGATGTCGGATGAAGGCCTGCCCGACGGCACCGGTCCCGCCGAGTACGGCAACAGGAATACGCGCGATCCCGGTCACGTCGCGAGCAACTCCCGCGCGATGCGCATGTATGCATCGACGGCGTCGCGCAACTCGGCAACGGAGATGTGCTCCTCGGGAGTATGCGCGACGTGAATGGAGCCCGGACCAAACAGCAACGGTGTGCCCCAGCGATCGAGCAGAGGGATATCCGTAGTGAATGCAACAGGCGCGACCTCGAATCCCTCGAGCACGTGAAAGCGTTGCGCTGGAATGAACGAGCCCCATTCCAGTTCTGCCTGACCCTTCGCCCATGACTCGAAGACCTGCTTGACTGGGTCGATCTCACCGACGAGTCGAATCATGATCTCCGCTTCGGCGAGTCCGGGAATGACATTTGCCTCAGTGCCGGCACGCAGCACGCCGATATTGCAGGTGGTCTCACCGAGCACATCATCGCTTGGAAGCGGGAGGGTGCGCACCTGCGGCAGCAACTCGAGCAGCGGATCAAGCGCACTGGTGCCGAACTCCGGGTAGGCGGAGTGTGCTTCCCGTCCGCGCACGCGCACGATCACCCGCTGTGCTCCCTTGGCGCCTGACGCCAGCCGGCTTTCGGTCGGTTCGCCGTTCACGAGCCACCGACTGGTGGCCGGCAGTCGATTGGCCATGCGCGCGCCCGGTGAACCCTTCTCCTCACCCACCACGAACAGCAGGTCGACACGCTGCTCGTCCGACTCGGCGAGTTGTTGTGCCGCAACCAGCATCGCGGCCGCGATGCCTTTCGCATCGCACGCGCCTCGGCCGTACAGTCGACCGTGGTCCAGGCGAGGCGGAATGTACGGGGGCACCGTGTCAAGGTGCGTGGAGAATGTGACTCCTCCGCCCGCCCGTGTGGCCCAGACGTTGCTTCGTCCGGGCTCGACTTCCTGCAGGGTCACATTCCATCCGTGGGCGACGAGCCAGCGGCCGACCACGTCCACCGCTTCGCGTTCGCGGCCAGTGGACGAGTCGATGGAAAGCAGTTCGGTGGCGAGGGCGACGACGTCAGTCATGCGCTCAAAACTAACGCCGCGTTCGCTAGACCGTGATGGCAAGTCCCCGGTAAATGCGTGATCGGTAACGGCTGTCTTCCTGGTCCGGCAGCGGTGCGCTGGCGAGCAGTACGGCGTGCGCAAATCGCTCCTGTTCTTCCGCCTGCTCGTGCACGTCACGAGGTTCCTCAGATCGTACACGCCGAGTGAGGTTGATCTGATTGACGGGAACGTTGTGCACCAGCCGCTCATTCTCCACGCCAAGTGTCGCCGTGAGCGCGTGCAGCGTAGTCTTGACGAAGTTCGCGAGCGCGAACTCGGCGTGGGTGGGATGCACCGGAACATCCGGAGTCACCAGCACCAGACGCACATTGTCGAAAAGCGAGATCTTGCGGGCGACGCGGAAGTGATGCGTGAGGTGCTCCTCCACCAGGCTCGAAAAGCCCGCTGCGTCGAGCGCCGCCGAGCCGTCTTCGCGAAACATCTCCCGTGGCAGCGGCGTGAATGGCGTGGACACCACCGCGGCGGGCGGTCCGCCGACGAGCAGCGCTTCATCCATGCCCGCCTCGAGATCTGCGCCGACCACGATGCTGTGCACACGCTCGTTGCCGAGCACGATGCGAAGCAAGTCACGCGTCTGTTCCGCAGCCTCCGGGGTGCGCGTGAGCAGCATGATGCGACCCACATGGCTGTATTCGAGCGCCATGCGGGCGGCGCGCGCGAGGTGCGGATACAGGTATTCACCGATCAGCCAGATGGTCGCTTCCCGCATCTTGGCCACGCGTTCCGGCTTGGCACGCCCGAAGAGCTCGCGCTCGGTGATCGTTCGTTCCTGATGCAATCCTCCCGACGGCTGAAACGTCTCGCCTGAGACAGCGCGATCGGCGAGAAAGTAGACGGTTGCCAACGCAACTTCGAGTTCGCTCGGCATGTTGCGAAGGTGCAGCATGCCCAGTACGCCCTTCCCGATCTTCTTCGCTTCACGCTGGATAGCGTCCTTGTCAATGAACGGCTCAGCAGGTTCCGGCAGCGCGAGCAACCACGCATCGTCGTATTGCGGGCCGTCGGCCGGCAAATCGAGGAAGCGCCCACCGAGTCGCAAACGCGCAACGAGTCGCTGCGCAATGCTGCGTGTCATGAGGACGGATCCACATGTCGCCTCACTGTCTGAAGCGAGCGACTCGCTGCGGACCGATTCGGCGAAGCGCCGAAGCGCGCCCGGAACCGCTGCATCGGTAGCCAGTGCATCCACATCGTTGGATGCGAGCAAGCCCAGTACTTCGCATACACCGACACCTGCGCGAACGGACTCGATGACCGCCTTGTAAATCGCATTCAGACGGCGGTTTTCAAGGATGAGCTTGCCGCGACGCTCGAACAAACCCGGCTTGCCGCCGACACCACGCAGGCGGTCTCCGTCAACAGGACCGGGAGCGATAGCGTTCACCTGGATCTCAGGGCCAACGAAACGTGCGAGATTCTCGGTGAGCGCGCGTTGTCCAGCCTTGGAGACGGCGTAGTCAGCGCGATTCGGATACGGAACGGCGATGTACTTCTCGCCACCGAAATACGACGACACGTTCAGAATGTAGCCACTGCCTTGCGCCTTCATGATCGGCACAAGCTTCTCGATCAACGAGTAGTTGGAGACGAGGTTGGCATTGAGCGTGTTGCGCCACGCATCGACCTCCATATCCACAACCATCTGCTCCGCACCAGCAACCCCAGCATTGTTCACGAGGTAGTCCACTCGTCCGAAAGCGGCAAGTGTTTCATCCACCGCACGCTGCAGGCTTGTTTCGTTGGCGACATCGACATCCGCGACGACCTTCACGCGGTCGGCCGAGTCGTGATAGCCGATGTCCTGCAACTCCGCCGCGATACTCGCACGCATCTCTTCGAGCTGGTCGGCACGACGCGCGACCAGCATTACGCGTGCGCCCCCGACGGCGAGCAGGCGCGCCAGCTGTCCGCCAATGCCCGCTGACCCTCCGGTGACAAGCGCAACCTTGCCGAGGTGCAATCCCATCACGTTCTCCATCCATCCGAACGTGGCGCGCCTCGAGCCGGTCGCCTGTACGATCGAGAGCGGCAAATACAGGTTCACTTGACGGATGCGGCGCGCGGTATAGAGCAGTCGCGCGGTCTGTCCGGCGGCGAATGGCACCTCCTCCGGCTCGCGATTGCCCCAGCGCACCATCTGGTTGGCCCATTCCTCGAAGCGCCGTTCGCCGCTGCCCTGCTGCACCTCGGTTTCGTCACGCCAGACACGACACAGCTGCTCCGTCGCCGCGCGTAGCACGTCGGCGTAGGCGTTGCCGGCGCCGTCATCGCCGTTGGTCATGAACACCACGCTCGGCGCAGATGGCAGCGACTGCTCGACTTCCTTCCAGTACACGGTGAGCGCGCGGGCGAGCAGCATCGCCCCCGCGATTTCACCGTCGAGAAAAGCGGACACGTCGCTGTCGCTCGCCTCCACGAACCGACCACGGAAACGCCACGCGCCGAACGCCGGCAGGATGATGGCACCGTTGACGACGAGTTCCTCGGTGCGGAGCGTCTCGAAAAGTCGATCGACTGTGTCAGGACGCATGCGGTCGAGCAGCACGGGGCGGATACGGCCGTCGACCGGGTTTGCGTCGAGCGCTTCCTGCACGGCCTGAACGCCTTCTTCGGAACCAAGTCCGAGCACGACTTCGGCGCCACATTCAGCCTGCACGCGCGCGATGGTCAGCGCGTCCTTCACCTGGTCACCGGCGGCCAGCAGAACGCGCACACCAGTGCCGTCTACCGTGCGCAGCTCCGGGCGCGACACCCATGTGCTGCGCGACTCCTGCCGCACCTGCATGCCATGCGTGACTTCGAAGTTGTGGCCGTTGAACGCGGCCGACTCGTCGCTGGCGAGGAATATGATGGTGTTGGCGACATCCTCCACGGAGGGAAATGTACGCTCAGGCGCCGCCCCGTCGATCGAGCGCGCAAGCGTCATGAGTTCAAAGTTTTCACGCGCAGTCGTACCATCTTCCGCGCTGCGCAACTTGTCCATCGCGGCGAACACCGTACGAATGCGCTCGGAGCGAATAGGGCCTGGGAACACCGTGTTGACGCGGATACCAGTCGGACCCACTTCGGCGGCGAGTTGACGCGAGAAGCTGTTCAGCGCGGCTTTCGGCACCACGTATGCCGAGCGTCCGTAGTACTGCGTGCGAGAGAAGATCGTGGAGACGTTGATGATGGTGCTGCCGGGCATCATGTGCGGCACGGCGGCTCGCACGAGGTTCCAGACGATGCCGAACAGGTTGCGTGCCGCGGCACCCACCGTTTCGACTTCACGAATGCCCACTTCCGAGAGTGCCTCGAGCTCGCCATTCGTGAAGGGAATATCACGCAGGCGACACTTGGGACCCGCCGATCCCGCATTGTTGACGAGTACATCGATTCGACCTGCCTTCGCCATCACCTGCTCGATGCCCAGTCGCACCTGACCGGGCTCCGCGCCATCCATCACCACGGTGAGTATGCGAGCAGCCGGCACGCGCAGTTCTTCACGCAACGCCGCCTTGGCTGCGTCAAGGCGCTCCTGGCTGCGCCCGCTCATCACGAGCGTCGCGCCTTCGCGCAGCACCTGACGTGAAATCTGCGTGCCGATGTTGCCTGCCGCGCCAGTGATCAATATGACCTTCCCGGCAAGTCGTCCCCGTGGCGCGCGGCGTCGTTCGGCCGTTGTCTGTGCAGTGTCTGCGCTCACGCCGCACCTCCTTGCGCTGCAGCCCACGCTTCATACAACTCGTCGCGCGAACGCAATCCGGTAACAGGCAGCGCGTGGTTCACGACGTAGGTGGCGCCGGCGTGACGGTTTTCCCACATCGCCTGATGCGCGTCCGGCAACTCCTGCCATGGCACGACGGTTGGAGCAGTCACGTCGAGCTGACCGGCAGCGAGCATCTGATTCATTCGAACGACCTCATAGGCGTTGCACAAGTGTGTGCCGAGTATGCTGAACGTCGGCAGCAGGATCCGGCGCTGTCGCATCCACACTTGTGGTGCGTAGAAACTGTACCGGCGCGACTTCATGCTTTCGGAGTACACGATGCGTCCGCTGAATGGCTGCACCAACGCGGTCGACGCGGCGAGCGCATCGTGTGCGGCGCGCTCAAAGATGAGATCGGGTGCGCCTCGCGGATTGTCTGACGATCGCAGCAACTTGCCGACGGCCTGGCCGAGCGGCTTGATGGTGCGCTCCTGAAACGCGCGCACGGCTTCCTTGAACGCTGCCGGCTGCGAACGCACATCGGGCAGCGATGGCATGGTGTCCGGCCAGTCGAAGTCCACCGATGAGCGGCGTCGCAGTTCGTCGATGGAGATGACACCCGCGAGCGAGTCACCAAATCCCAGCGATCGCACGAACTCGCGTTGTGCATCGCGGTAGCAGACCACTGCGATGCGTGCACGGCGCGCGGCTGCGGCTTCGATCGCCTCGATGCCAACCGGATCGACAAGCGCGTCGGCATCGAGCCCCGGACCGTAGTACACGAGCACCGCTTCGCCAGCGTTGAGTTGGGCGCGTTCGAACATCGTAGCAACAGGCACCGCACCTGTCTTGCCGGCGAACGTGAAGTGATAGCCGGTGGACGCGCCGTAAAATGCGAGTGCGCCGCCATCAGCCAGCAGCTGCACGCTGCGTGGGAAAGACTGCTCGCCGGCGTGCGAGATCACGTAGTCGGCCAGCCTTCCGCCGTGCTGTGCACGGAACGCATCGAGCAATCCAGCGCCCGCGTCTTCCCACGCGGCGATGTCGTCGGCTGTCCCGGGCACCGGCGTGAAGCACTGCGCAATGCCGGGCGACTTTCGATTGATCGCGCCCGTAGCGCCAACCGCGTTGATCGCTTCAGCGCGTGCCTCGCTCGACACGAGGCCGCTCACCTTCACGCCAGCCGCGACCGACGTCTTGAGCGCTTCCAGGCCAGTGCCCGTGGCCGCACCCTCCACGAACATCGTGCGTCCACCCTGAATGCCAAGCGTTGTGAACAGCGCCCGAACGACCGTACCCAGATTCAGGATGTACGAACCGGCCGCTTCGAGCGTGACGTCGGGCGGCAACGGATGACACTGTGGCGCTTGCACGAGCAGGACCTGCTGGTGACTGCCCTCGAACGTTTCGTAGCCCTGAATGCGGAAGTCCGCTGCCATCGGATCGCGTCCGGCGAGCGGTGAGAGCAGCGAACTCTGTCCGGAATAGATCGTGACGAGATCGCCCACGCGCGTGCGTCCATCGGACTTGACGGCGTCCCCCACAGCAACGACCAGACCCACGCCGCCTGAACCGGTGACCTGCACATCGCGATCGTGCGAATCAAATGGCGAAACGGGAATGCCGGTGATCGCCCAGATGTCATTGAAGTTGACTTCGGACGCAAGCACGTAGAGCAGCACATCGTTGGGCCCTGGCGTTTCGACGGGCACGATGACCTGCTGTTCGACATCCTTCGGTTCACCATGTCGCGGCGCACCGGTGAGCGGATCCTTGATCACGCCGAGTCCGTATTGCCATGTGGGCAGCGGCATGAGGCCCGGGAAGAACGGCGTGCCTACGGGCAGCAGCTCGCCCATCTCGACAAGCGACGCTTCGCGGTCGGCGTCGATGATTGCGTCCCGTCTCACTGGCAGTGGTGCGCTCGCACGATCGAAGAACGCGCGGATCCCCGCCTTGCCACCGTGAGGATCGACGACGGCTTCTGCAAACAGTCGCGCCTCGCGCGCGAGTCCGGCTGACAGACCGCCGGTCCAGCCTGCGCGCACCGCCTCGATCACGCGCGCTGCCGGCT
>JBGTFN010000324.1:0-5755 GCA_041747275.1 Gemmatimonadaceae bacterium
GCAGGAGGGAAGCGCGCACAACACACGCGCGGGCGCCTCAGGCACGCTTCAGCCAGCGGGCGAGAGCGACAGCCGCACCTCAGGCCGCGAATCGCCAGATCGCGCATCGTCAGACAGCGAAGCGCTGACAACAGCCGAAGCCAGTGCAATCGCGACCGCAGACATCCAGGTGCCACTGCTGCAGCAACTCCGTCGCATGTACCTGATGTTCGAACACGCGGATGGTGTCGTGCTCATCGATCAGCACGCGGCGCACGAACGCGTGCTGTACGAGCGCTTCCTCAATGCGATGACGCTCGGCACTGCCGGCGCGCAGCGACTCCTGTTTCCGCTCACGCTGCATCTCTCCGCCGCCGAGTCAGACGCGTTCGAGGCCAATGCGAAACAGTTCGCACAGCTCGGCTTCGAGATCGAAGCGTTCGGTGGACACACCCTGCTGGTAAACGCCGTTCCGATGCCGCATCCGCGCTTCGATGCAGAACGCTGTCTGCGCGACACACTCGCTTCGCTGGCGGGTGATCGCGGCCCTTCGGATGCGGCGCGTCATGAGCGGCTCGCGTCCACGGTCGCATGCAAAGCGGCGGTCAAGGCCGGTGATGCGCTGTCGATGTCGGAAATGCGCGCGCTGTACATCGACCTGGCACGCACCGTGCTGCCGGTGCACGACGTGCATGGACGATCCACCATCGTGCGGCTGTCGTGGGACGAGATCGATCGGCGCTTCGGTCGCACGTAGTGCCGGCTACGTCAGGCGAACCGGGCGACGACGAGGTTGTCCGGGTGATCTGCGGACCCACCGCAGCCGGCAAATCGTCTGTCGCCATGCAGCTCGCCGAACGGCTGCCCATCACGATCATCAGTGCCGACTCGCGGCAGATCTATCGCCACTTCGATATCGGCACGGCCAAGCCTTCGCGCGACGAACGCCAGCGTGTGCCGCACGTCGGCATCGATGTTGTCGAGCCCATGCAGCGATGGTCGGCATGGCACTGGGCCGAGTGTGCGCGGGAGGCGATTCATGCGGCAAGGAGCGCGGGCCGTCATCCGGTCATTGTCGGGGGAACCGGATTCTACATCCGTGCGCTGGTGCATCCGATTTCCGAACTACCGGCGCTCGATGCCGATCGCCGGCAGGCTCTTTCTGACTGGCTCGACCGCCAGCCGGCTGCGACGCTCCAGCGTTGGTGCGAACGTCTCGATCCCGCACGCGCGTCGCTTGGACCCGTGCAATGGCGACGCGCGATCGAGGTGGCGATGCTCGGTGGAGTGCGGTTGTCCGCCCTGTACGCAGATGCGAACGCCGCCCAACCGCTGGCCGCTCGCTATCTTGTGGTCGATCCGGGCGCGGCGCTGCAGGATCGCATTCGAACGCGAGTACACGCCATGTTCGACGCGGGCTGGACCGACGAGGTGGAGCGTCTCACCCGGCATGTGTCGGCAGACGCGCCGGCCTGGCAGGCCACGGGCTACGGCGAGGTGCTGAAGCACGTGCGCGGGATCGCCTCACGCAGTGAGACCATTGAGCAGGTGACGATCAGGACAAGACAGTACGCCAAACGGCAGCGCACATGGTTCCGGCATCAACTCGATCCGGACACGGTCACACGTGTTTCGCCAACGGCGAACAACGCGCTCGACCAGGTGCTTGAGTGGTGGCAGGCCATACACCAGGAGAATGTGTGAAGATCGGCATCACCTGCTATCCCACGTACGGCGGCTCCGGGGCTGTGGCCACCGAGCTCGGCATCACGTTAGCGGAGCGCGGCCACGAAGTGCACTTCATCACGTACCAGCAACCGTTTCGACTGCCAAGCTTCCTTCCGCGCGTCTTCTTTCATGAAGTCGAAGTCGCCCGTTATCCGCTGTTCGAGTTCCCGCCATATGATCTCGCGCTCGCGGTCAAGATGCACGAGGTCGTGCGCGATCACGACCTGGATGTGCTGCACTGCCACTACGCGATTCCGCATGCCACGAGTGCCTGGATTGCGCGGGAGATGCTGCGTGAGTCCGGACGTGATGTGCAGGTCGTGACCACGCTGCACGGAACCGACATCACCATCGTCGGGCAGGAGCGGTCGTTCTTCACCATCACCAAGTTTTCCATCGAGAAGTCGGATGCGGTGACAGCGGTGTCGAACTACTTGCGCGACGAAACCTTTCGCGCCTTCGGATGCTCGGGCTGCGCGGTGGAGGTGATTCACAACTTCATCGATCCCGAGGAGTTCGATCGCACCAGGTATGCGTCACCTTTTCCCGAGACGCTGCGTGCCGGTCGAAAAGTGCTGATGCACATCTCGAACTTCCGCGCCGTCAAACGCGTGCGCGACGTGGTGCGCATCTTTGCAGTGGTACAGCGCACGGTGCCATCGATGCTCGTCATGGTGGGTGACGGTCCGGAGCGCGTGGAGGCCGAAGCCGAGGCGCGAGAGCTTGGCGTGCACGCCGACGTGCACTTCCCGGGCAAGATCGACGCGGTGGCGCCACTGTTGGCGGGTGCCGACGTGTTCCTGTTGCCCAGTCAGACGGAATCGTTCGGCTTGAGCGCGCTCGAGGCGCTGGCCTGCGGCGTACCCGTCGTGGCGTCGAATGTCGGCGGCCTTCCTGAGGTGGTACGTCACGGAGAGACTGGTTGGCTGCACCCGCTCGGCGATGTGGAGGCCATGGCGGCATCCGCAACC
The DNA here is from genome assembly GCA_041747275.1 of Gemmatimonadaceae bacterium. Classification (GTDB taxonomy): domain Bacteria; phylum Gemmatimonadota; class Gemmatimonadetes; order Gemmatimonadales; family Gemmatimonadaceae; genus JAABRT01. Next base: position 2,679 of record JBGTFN010000324.1, read on the forward strand.
GCGATGCTGTCGAATGACGTACTGTGGAAGACCATGAGCGATGCCGCGGCGCGGGACGCACGCGCGCGCTTCGGGGAAAATGATGTGGTGAGGCAATACGAGGATCTCTATCGACGCACCATGGCCAAGGCATGACGCTTTGGCAGGCGATCGTGTTGGGGTTGGTGCAGGGGCTGACCGAGTTTCTGCCTGTCAGCAGTTCCGCGCATCTTTCGCTGGCGCCCTGGCTGCTTGGCTGGGAATCGCCCGGCCTGGCGTTCGACGTGTCGCTGCACCTGGGTTCGCTCGCAGCCGTGGCCTGGTACTTTCGCGCCGACTGGGCGGAACTGATTCGCGCCGCACTCACAATGCTGCAGACGCGACGCGTGGAATCGCCAGCGCAGCGCCGCGTGCTGCTGCTCATTGCGGCCACTATTCCGGCGGGCATCGGCGGTCTGTTGCTCAAGGACTACGCCGAGACGAGCTTTCGGCATCCGGCCATCACCGCAACCACCCTCATACTGCTCGGCGTGATCCTCTGGCTGGTGGACCGCACCATGTCGCAGGACCGCGCCATCGCTGAACTGCGTCCCCGCGATGCGTGGCTGATCGGATTCGCGCAGGTCCTGGCACTCGTGCCGGGCGTTTCTCGATCGGGTGCCACCATGACTGCTGGACGCGCGCTGGGCCTCGAGCGAGGCTCCGCTGCACGATTCAGCTTCCTGATGAGTTTTCCGATCATCATGGCGGCGGTGATCTTCAAAGCGCCGGATCTGCTGCGCGAGGGCGGTGATGTTGCGCCATTGGTGGCCGGTATTGCCGCGGCGGCCGTGAGCAGTTGGCTGGCGATCACCGTGTTGCTCCGGTTCGTTGTGAACAACAGTTTCGGCGTGTTCGCGCTGTACCGTGTTGCGTTGGGTCTGTTCGTGTTCTCGCTGTTGGCGTTGCGTGGTGTACCGCCGACATGAGCGAGTGTGACGTCATGAGGCGTGGATAGATTTGGTGCGCATCGCAACTCTCGACGGCAGATCGCTGGATCTCGACGTTGCGCACATTCACTCTGTCGTGCACCTCGACGAACTGCCGTCCACGATGGATCATGCCCACCTGCTCGCGGGACAGGGCGCAGAATCGGGGACCATCGTCGTGGCCGATGTGCAGTCGGCGGGGCGCGGCCGCTCAGGCAAGTCATGGGTGTCGGAAGCGGGCGCTGGACTCTGGTTCACATTGATCGAGCGCGAAGTGCGCCCGGAATCGCTGGGCGTGCTGTCGCTGCGCGCGGGCCTCGCGATCGCGGAAGTCTGCGCGCCGTGGTGCGATGGCGATGTGCTGCTCAAGTGGCCGAACGATGTGCTTGTGCGGGAATTGCCAACCGTTGTGGGCGACTTGCCCAACTTGAGCGAGTCGCGCTCAGCGCGCTCTGCACTGTCAAAGCTCGCGGGCGTGCTGGTGGAAGCGCGTTGGCGCGACGCCGCCGTCGATTGGGTCGCGATTGGCGTCGGTCTCAACCTTCGCGCGCCCTCGGGTTCGACTGCGGGCACACGTGCCGCCGGTCTCACCCGTCCCGTGTCGCGACCGGACGTGCTGATGTCGCTTGTACCTCGTCTTCGCGAAGCATCCCGCGGTGGCGGTGCGCTGTCCGACAGCGAACTCGCAGCGTGGAGTGCGCGCGATGCGACACGTGGTTGCAGGTCCATCGAGCCTGCGGTGGGTGTCCTGGACGGCGTGGCGCGAGACGGCAGCTTGCGCGTCGTGCTCGCCGATGGCAGCGTGAGCACATGTCGTACAGGCTCTCTCGTGCTCGCGTTATGACGTGATATCTCGCGCCGCATCACTCATCGCATCTTTGATCGCATCACTCATCATGCTGACCCATCGTGGGGGAGCCGACCAGTGCTGATCGTTTTCGACGTGGGCAACAGTGAGACCACCATCGGGTTGTACGACGGCACAGTGCTCGCCGGTCACTGGCGCATCACCACTGATGTCGGACGTACGGCCGACGAGTTCGGCCTGCTGTTGCTTGGCCTGCTCGCGTCGATCAAGGTTGCGCCGGATCGAATTTCGGCATCGGCGATCGGCTCAGTCGTGCCACCGATCAGCGGACCGCTTGGCGAGGCGTGCACGCGCTATCTGTCAGCGCCACCTGTCACGGTCGACGCGCGTGCGCCACTGCCGATTACCGTTGCCGTAGACGAGCCGCTGACCGTTGGTGCGGATCGGCTCATCAACACGCTCGCGGCAAGTCGGCTCTACGCACGCGATACGATCTGCGTCGACCTTGGCACGGCGACCACATTCGACTGCATCACCGCCGATGGCGTATTCCTCGGCGGCGTCATCATGCCCGGCGTGCGGACGTCGGCCGAAACACTGACTCGTCGAACGTCGAAGCTTCCGGCCACGGAAATCGTGCCTCCCCAGCGCGTGATCGGCACGCGCACCGAGGAGTGTATTCGCGCGGGAGTGCTGTTTGGCGCGGCCGACGCAATCGACGGCATCGTGCGCCGCATCAAGGGCGAGTGGCCGCGAGAGTCGGTGCCCTTCGTCGTTGCCACCGGAGGGCTGGCCGAGGTGCTCGAGCCGTACTGCGAGTCGTTCGACCTGGTGGCGCCGTACCTGACACTGGACGGTCTGCGCATGGCGCACGAGATCCTGATCGGCCTGCCCTCCACTGCCGAATAGGCAGGCACCTACAGATTTTGCGGCAGGTCGCGCTGTCACAACGGCGTGATCAAGGCGAAGCTAAAGTGTTACGCTCCAGAAGGTTAGCGCGCGCCATTCGCTCGCTTTGTTACCCTTGACGGATGCCCCCCAGCGAGGTAGTCTTAGAGAGCGTTAGCACTCACATGAGGTGAGTGCTAACCGTTGTGCCGTCAGTGGAAACAGTTCTGACTCACCTATCGGAGGCTTCACCTTATGACCACTCAGAGTGCCGCGAAGGTTGCGCCGCTCGCCGACCGCGTCGTCATCAAGCCGCTTGAAGAAGCGGAGCAGATGCGCGGTGGCTTGTATATCCCCGATTCCGCCAAGGAAAAGCCGCAGCAGGGCGAAGTGATTGCGGTTGGACCGGGCCGATTCGAGAAGGATCAGCGCGT
>JBGTFN010000325.1:0-5287 GCA_041747275.1 Gemmatimonadaceae bacterium
TCGGCCCGTTGCCGCTGCTGCACGCGGCGAGCAACGCGAGCAGGCCAGCCGAGCAGGCGCGCGCGACATGCCGCACGCCCAGGTCTCGAAGTCCAAAGCGGCGGCCAGCGTTGTTCGCACCACCCGTCGCTGATGTTGTGAAATCGGCTCTCAATTGATCACTCACTGTCCGAAGCACGCGGCGTTCAGAACACGCGCAGGTTGATGTATCGGCGCGGGTTCGTCTTCACATCCAGCGCCAGCGCGTCGAGTCGCAGCAGCAGCGAGTCCACCCGCGCGTAGATCGTGGGATCATTGAGCAGGCGTCCCGCTGTGCCGTTGCCCGAATCCACCTTGGTCAGGATGGAGCCGAGCTGTGCGCGCGTCTGCTCGAAGTCGGCCGAAAGCTGTGCGAGGTTCGCGCTTGTGGTGCGAAATGCCCGCAGGGTGCTGTCCACCACGGTGGAATCGACCGCGGCCAGCGTGGAGCGAAGCTGCGCCTGCGTCTTCGTAAGTTCCCGCGACTGATCTGCCGCGACGGACGTCAATTGCGCGATGAGCGCCGTGAGTTCGCCGGTTGCCTTTCGCAACTCAGCAATGCCGCCGCCGGTGACAAATTCCGTGCGGACCGACGTGGCGATCGCCTCGACTTCTGCCGCTATGGAATCGGCCTTGGTCAGCACGTCGCCCGTGGTGGGGGTGCCTTCGCCCGTGGGAATCGTATCGCCCTGCGCCATGTACGTCGTCACGCGAAGCTGCGGGCTCAGCGCAATGAGCTGGTCGCCGAAGATGCCGTTGGGTTCGACTGCTGCGGTCGTGCCCTCCGGAATCTGGTACTCCTTGTTCACCGCTAACGTGACAAGCAGCGTGCCGTCGGGAATCAGCTCCACCTTGCGGACGAACCCGATGTTCACGCCGGCCAGCAGCACTGGCTGTCCGTTCTTGAGTCCTGCGCCCCATGGAAAGAGCGCATACATGGGATAGCCGCTCGTGAGTCCGCCACGCGCGAGCCACACCGTGCCCGCGACGCCAACGATGACGGTGATGATGAGCATGAGCCCCACGAGCACTTCGTCACGACGTTTCATGCGACCGATCCATTGTCAAACCTTGGTGAAACCACAAGAAACTCCAGCGCGACACGCACGGCGCACTCACGCCTGAATGAACGGCGCGAACACGGCGGCCACGATGGCATCGAGCGTCAGAATGGCCACCGAGGTGATAACCACGGCAGTCGCCGTTGCCTGTCCCACCCCCTCGGCACCTGCTTTCGCGATGTACCCCTGATATGAACATACGAACGCGATCGCCCCACCGAAGCAGAACGCCTTGATCAGGCTGTACACCACCTGAAACGGCGCGAACGCGATGCGCAAACCTTCCACGAAATCGAGAGTGCGCACGTCGGTAGCCAGGATCAGCGTCAACCACGCGCTCACCAGCGCTGCGGAGTTCGCGAGCATCGTCAGCGCCGGCAGCATCACCAGGGCCGCCAGCAGCCGTGGCAACGTGAGAAACGCGATCGGATTGTAGGCCAGCGTTTCGAGCGCGTCGATCTGTTCCGTGACGCGCATGGTGCCGATTTCGGCCGTCATGCGCGCGCCCACTCTTCCCGTGAGCACGAGTGCCGTGAGCAGCGGACCCAGCTCGAGCACGATACTCTGACGCGCGATCAAACCGACGGCGGATACCTGCACGCCGGGAAAGAGCTGGAATCGCGTCTGGAAGGCCGTCACGCCCCCCAGGAAACCCGCCACGATGATCGTGAGCAACACCGACTCCACGCCGATCACGCGCATCTGCCGCACGGTCTCGCGTGGCCAGGTGTCGGTTTCCGATCCGGCGCGGATGATGTCGCGCAGGTAGTAGCCATGTTCGCCGACACTCGTCAGGGTGCGGCGCACGCCGCGGTGCAACGTGCGCCAGGTTGCCTCGAGCATCAGGTCAGGTCCGAACGCGAGCGAGCAGCACGATGGCTACCGCGCCCACCAGAATGTTGGGTATCCACGCGGCCAATTCAGGCGAAACCAGCCCCGACTTTCCAACGGCCTTGGTGAGTTGGATCAGCACGAGAATGGTGACGGTGGTGCCGAGGCTCACCGCGACGCCGAATGCGGTGCCGCCGCGCTTCGTACTGGTGGCCAGCGGCGCACCGAACATTGCGATCAGCACGCAGGTCACGGGAATCGCGATCTTGAGCATGCGCTCCACACGCAATCCGCGCACATCCGCGCCAGCTCGTTCGAGCGTGGCGATGAACGCCGAAAGTTGCGCAAAGGTCATCTCGTCTGGCACCCTGTCCGACGCACGCAGTTCGGCAGGTGTTTCGACCATGCGTCGATCGATCATGGAGTCGAACTTGATCATGACGTCCTGCTTTCGGTCCGGCAGCACGTGCAGGTGCCCATTCCGCAGCACCCAGCCTCGATCGGCTATATACGCGGCCTGCGCCGCCGACACCACGGTGCTGGGCGAGAGCGAATCCCCGCGCTGCTCCGTCTCCACCGTCTGCATGGTTGCGTCAGTGACATTCAGGAACGTCGCTCGCACCACGCGGCCTGCCTCCCCACCGAAGACGAAATTGTAGCGCGTGGTATTCGACTCATTGCACACCACAGGGCCGCCCGACGGGGCACCGCCGCTCCGGCACGTCTCGAGCAGCAGCTCGTTGCGAATGGCGTTCGCCGGAGGCGACAGCTCACCGATCACCACACCCAGTCCACCCGCGAACAGCGCGAGCACGAAGATGGGTGCGACGAACCGGTGAAAACTCATGCCTGACGCCTTGGCGGCCGTAATTTCGGCGTGACGCGTGAAGTTGCCCACGGAGAACACGGTGGCAAACAGCACCGAGGCCGGCAGCACCTTGTACATCGTGTCCGGCAGGAAATACCAGTAGCTCAGCAGGATATCGAGCGCCGGTACCTGACGCTCCGAGTATTTGCGCAGGTTGTCCACCAGATCGACAACGAACACGAGGAACGGAAAGCCGATACTCGTCACAACAAAAATGCGGAGGAACTCCGTGGCCACATACCGGTCGAGCGGGCGCAGCAGGCGCCAGCGGCGCCGGGGTGCTGAATCGGCGGACACGCTCATGCGCCAGCTCCGGTTGCCGCAGTAGTGCGCACCCGGCGTGCGAGTGACCGCCGGTTTCGCCGGTTCGCCCACCACTCCCCGATGCCGCCGCCGCGTGACGCATCGGCCGATTTCTCCACTCGCCACAGCAGCACGAGGCCGACGAACGTAAAGATCACGTTGGCCGCCCACATCGCAATCACGGGGTCGAGCGAACCCTTGTCCGCCAGCGTTTCGCCTGCCATCAGACAGACATAGTACGCACCGAACACCACCAGCGAGACACCGATGGTCACGCCGACGCCACCGCGCGGAAATCGCAGCGCGATCGGTGGCCCGAAGAGCACGAACACGAAGCACGCCATGGAAATCGCGAACTTCTTCTGGACCTCAACCGCGTACTTGCTCATCTCGCGCAGCGCGAGCTCCAGCGATTCTTCAGTCACGGCGAACATCGCGGCGCCCATGGGATTAGCCGCGCTGCCCATCGAATCAGGCATCATTGCAGCCTGCGCTGCGGCGGCTTGTGCCGCGGCCATGGCGCTGTCCGGGCCGACCATTCCATCGGGCACCGCGATACCGTCAGGACGCTGACCGGGAACGAGCCCAGGAGCACCCGAGGGCAGCGGCGCGCTGCCCGGAGGCGGTCGCACAATGCCCATCGCACTGTCTCGGCGTGCGATTTCACGACGAATGCTATCGAGTCGCGCGGCCTCACGAATTGCGTTGGCCTGACGGATCGAGTCCTGTCTGGCGCGCTCCAACTGCGCGCTGTCCTGTGCCGGCGCGGTCCAGCTCACGTCGTCCAGACCCGCCGCTTCTGCTTCTTTCGGGGTGAACCAGGCCGGAATCGTTTCGCAGTACAGTTTGGCCAGCCCGCCGTGCGCCGGTCGAGGCCGTGGGACGCGCAGCACGGAATCCTCTTCGTTCGCCGACGCGCGCAGCTGCGCTATCCAGCGCTGCCGCCGGTTCTCGTAGTCGTCGGCGCGCTTCCGATATTCCACCTGCAGCTCGCAGATGCTCTGTTCGCGCTCGCCCTTGAACTTGCCGTCCTCGGAACTGGAGCTGAATCCGCGTGCAAAGTCTTTTACGCGCAGCACCTGCTCGCGGAAGAATGTACGCTGCAACCGGCGCGCGTCTCCCTCGGGGAATTGAAGCTGCTCGCCGTCGTACAGCACGAGCTGCATGTCGACGCTGTCGGGCGACATGGTGAACGTGCCGCTGTCCGCATACACGCTGCGCCGCTCGTTCGAGTTCTGCAGGTCGTAGATCTGCACGTCCCACATCTTGTTCGATGTGTTGCTGATCTTGCCGGCCTTGAGGTAGAACGTGGGTGTGACTGGCGTCAGGACCTGTTCACGGAGCGCCACCGTCGGGCGCACGCTCACGATATCTCCCAACAGCACGCTCAGGCGATGATTGGCGCGCGGCAGCACCTGGTCGTTGAAGCCCACCATGAGCAGCGACAGCGCCGCGGCAATGAGTAGCACGGGCGCCATGAGTGTACGTACCCGGACGCCGCTCGCCTTGAAGGCCGTGATCTCGTGCTCTGACGAGAGTCGGCCGAAGGCGTGCAGCGTGGACACGAGCACCGCCATCGGCAGCGTCATCGCGATCGTGAACGGCAACGAGAGCAGCAGGAACTCACCGATGACGCTCCACGGCAGCCCTTTGCCCACCAGCTTGTCGAGCTGGCGGGCCACATACTGGAGCAGGAGCAACGACGTCAGTGCCGTCAGCGCGAACGCGAGCGGACCGATGTGCTCGCGCACGATATAGCGGGTAAGGATCCTCACGACGTGGGGTCTGGCGTAACGAAGGCGGCGAGGTTGGACGACCCGCCGTCGCCGCTAACCACGCGCTGGGCGTGCCGAGGTGCCTTGAGCCCCCGGGCGCGTCCCATTCTATTCATCTAAATTCCCCCGGTATCCACTGCATTATCAAGGGACCGCGCCTGTCGCCTTTCCTGACGCTTCCCCGGAGCGAGCCGTTTCAGCCCCGATCGCAGCGCTTGTACACCGCTCACCCCCTCCTGTGCGATTGCTGATCCGGCGCTGGTGTGTGGCTTGCGGTGCAATTCTCCTGACTTCGGTAGTGGCGGCGATTCCAACCCTCGCGGCGCAGGAACCGCCGCCGGTCGGGGCAGCCGCAGACACCATCATGCGTCGGCTGCCCCCTCTGGCAGCGCGCCTGCGACTATCGCTCGACTCGCTGCGTTTGCGACCAC
>JBGTFN010000326.1:0-2730 GCA_041747275.1 Gemmatimonadaceae bacterium
CGCTGCCGGAGTGGCATAGCCCCAGGTGACCGCGATGGCGGCGACGCCGGCCTTCCGGGCCGCCTCAATGTCCCGGCTTTCGTCGCCCACCAGCGCGGCGGCGGACGGAGGCACTTTCGCGGCACGCAGCATCGTTCGCACCTTGCTCGCCTTGCCGAACATGCCCACGCCGCACGCAAAGCGCTGCACCTGCTCGCAGAGCGCCGGGCCCAGCACCGTTCGTACCGTGGTCTCGCTGTTCGAGCTCACCACGGAGATTGCCACACCTTCCGCGGCGAGCGAGCGCAGCAGGTCGTCCATGCCGCTGAACATCGAGATCTCATGCCGCTGTTCGCGCATGCGAGCCCGCGCATGCTGCATGATGGACGGCAGTTGCCAGCGAGAAACGCCGAGCGACGCAAGAATGCCGGCGGTGTCCATGCCACGCAGGGTATCCACTTCGTGCGGCGCGATGCGGCGCAGCCCGAACTTCTCGGTGATTTCCACGCAGAGCTCACGAAACAGCGGAAACGTGTCGGCCAGCGTGCCGTCGAAGTCGAACATCACCAGACGATACGCCATCAGCGCCTGCTCAGCGGCTGGTCGCCTCGGGCAGCCCACTCACGCTGTTGATCCAGCGCACCAGCGGCAGCATCAGTTCGTAGTCGCGAGCGAGTATGTCGATGAGCTTGCGCGATCCGAGTTGCGCCTCGGTGAGTGCGTGACCCGCAGTGAACGACTGGAAGCGCAACCAGTCGCCGGCCGGATGATCGGGCGCGAACCCTCTCGGCATGCGTTGCAGCATGTGTTCCTTCTCGAGCTTGCCGAAGCGCCGCTTGAATGCAGGAGCGTTCACAATATCGGAGAACACCTCGGGCGCCTCGGCGATCGCACTGCGAATACGCACCAGCACCGGGCGCGGTGGCATCCACACCCCTCCACCCGTGAAGACTTCACCGGGCGCAAAGTGAAAATAAAAACCCGCACCGCCGTGCGCGGCATTCTCGCCTACCGCGCGCCCCGCGTCGCGGTGATAGAACCAGCACGCCGCGTGCGTCTTGTACGGACTCTTGTCCTTGCTGAACCGCACATCGCGATGAATGCGAAACAAGGACTTCCGGCTGCCGATGATCTCGGGCGCGAATGCTGCAAGTCGGACATCCACTTCCTCGATCAGCGCCATGAGCGGCCGCTTGATCTCGTTCTCGTAGCGTTCGCGATTTTCCTCGAACCACTCCTTGCGATTGTTGCGCGCGAGTGAGCGAAGAAAGGTGAGCGCCGCCGGACGGAATCCGGTGAACGTGTCGAGTTCCTTGATGGACGAAACACGGGCGCGCGCGGTCGTGGACTTCTTTGCAGGCATGATCAGGCAGCGCTCATGGTGCAGGAAAGAGGAATCGCAACACGCGTCCGATGCGCAGTCCCCACGATCGTTCATCGTGCAGCGCGTTGTCGATTTCGACGTACTCGAGATCGTCGCCGAGCCGCCATCCACGTCGTTGCAGCACGCGGCACAGCAGTCGCGCGCCGCGCAGCATACGCGTCTCCAGCGTGCCGACATCGAGCCAGATCTGCAGATCCGGTCGGCCGCCGACGGCAGTGACGAGCTGGCGAACGATCCATCGGTCGTCCCACCACACTGAGGGTGACATGAGCGCGAGCTTGCCGAACACCGCCGGATGCGAGAGGCCGAGGTGCAGCGTCAGCAGACCGCCGAGCGAGCTGCCGATCATGGCAGTGTTGCTGGCTCCCGACTTCGTGCGATAGTGACGATCGATGAACGGCTTGATCTCGTAGGCGAGCATCTGTCCGTAACGATCGGCCAGTCCGCCGGCATCGTGCGCTGCGTCGCGCGTGGGCGTGTACTCGTCGATGCGTTCTCGACCTGCGTTACCGATAGCCACCAGAATCAGCGGCTCGATGGCACCGGCATGCATCAGTGCGCGCGCCGTAGTGTCCACGCCCCACTGCACACCGAACGGCGCCATGGGATATTCGTCGAACACGTTCTGCCCGTCGTGCAAATACACGACCGGATAACGCAGCTCGGTGTTGGTGTCGTAGCCCGGCGGTGTACAGACCACGACATCATGCGTTTCGACCAGAAACTTCGAGTCGATGTCCGCATAGTGCACGAGGCCGCCGATGGCGGCGGCGTTGCTCGGCTCGTACACGCTACACCACGCGATCCGGCGCCGGCTCTCCCGCCAGCACGGCTGCGAGGTTGCGCATGGCGCGCTCGCCCATTGCGGTGCGCGTCTCGATGGTGGCGCTGCCAAGGTGTGGCAGCAGCACCACCGATTCGAATTCGCGCAGGTCAGGCAGCACTGTGGGCTCGTACTCGAACACGTCGAGCCCCGCACCGCCGATCGCCTGCTCACGCAAGACATTCACAAGCGCCTGCTCGTCCACCACGTCGCCTCGTGCCGTGTTGATGAGGATGCCGTGCGGCTGCATCTGCCCCAAGGTTTCCGCATTCATGAGATGACGCGTTTCCTTTGTCGCGGGGCAATGCAGCGACACGATGTCCGACGTGCGCAGCAGATGTTCGAGCGACTCCGCGCGCGTGGCGCCCTCCGGTCCGGCGGATTCCGCATCCTCGACACGTGGCTCTCGAGGCGCCCACCACTGCACCGTCATGCCAAGTGCGCTCGACGCGCGTCGCGCCACGGCCCGCCCGATGCGTCCATAACCGATGATGCCGAGCGATTTGCCGCGAAGTGTTCGGCCGAGCATGTGCGTGGGACGCCA
>JBGTFN010000327.1:0-2517 GCA_041747275.1 Gemmatimonadaceae bacterium
GCACGCGTTCCTGCGCTCCATGGGGCGGCGCGCCGATGGCCGCACCTACGAGCAGCTGCGCGGCGCCCTGGCGCGCCTCGAGCGCACAGTGCTGGAATCGTCAGGCGCCTACTATTCCGCCGCCTCTGGCGACAATCCGGACCTGTCTTTCACGCTGCTCTCGTCTGTCGCCGTGCAGCGCCGCCGCGCCGCTGAGCGCGAGCAGATGAACCTGTTCGCCAACCTCGCGACCGGCGAGCCGGGTGACGCCCGCGTGGTGCTCTCGCCCACGCTCCGGGCCAATCTCTTCTCGAGGCACGTCGTCTCGCTGAACATCGCGCGCTACCACGCGCTCTCCTCGCCCGTGGCGCGTCGCCTCTACCGCCTGCTCGAAGTCGCGCGCGCCGAGGGACGCTTGTCCTGGCGTGTTCCCCTCGAACGGCTGGCGGAGCAGTTGCCCCTGACCCAGCGCTATCCGTCCCACTTGCAGCGCGTACTGCAGCCCGCGCATGAAATGTTGTTGTCGGCCGGACTGGTGCGCGACGTGGGAATTCGGCAGTATGAAAGGAGCTGGTTCGTCGACTATGTGCTCTCTACCCGCCCGCGCGACGAATCCTGACGACTGGAACTCCCGGAACCGGAAACGACTGGGGGGGTCCCAACGTCTAATACCATAGTCCTGTGTCGCGCCTGCCCTCCACTCGACGTTCGGAGGGCTTCAGTGTCCCGGGGATCTATCCGTTCTCATTCCGCTCGAGGCGCCGCATGACCCGCTTCCGCAAGACCGCCCTTGTGGCCGGTTTCGTCCTTGTCCCCGTACTCGCCGGCGGCTTCGCGCTGCAGGCGCGCGACGTGCGAGGCGGCGCCCAGCTGCTCGACCAGGTGCTGACCTTTGTCCACCTGCGCTACGTCGACACGCTCGACGCCAACGCCCTCTACGAAAAGGCCGCCCGCGGACTCGTGAAGGAACTCGGCGATCCGTACACCGAACTCTTCTCGCCCAAGCAGATGGAGGAGTTCACCCGCAATACCAACGGGCGTTACGCCGGCCTGGGCATGGAAATCACGCCCATCGGCGCCTACGTCACGGTCGGAAAGGTCTTCCCGGAAACGCCTGCTGAGCGTGGTGGCGTCATGGAAGGCGATCGCATCGTCCAGATCGACACCTTCCCGGCCCGCGGCTGGACCACACAGGAAGTCCAGAACAAGCTGCTCGGACTGCCGGGCACGCAGGTGTCGGTCATCTTCGGTCGGCCCGGCGTAGCCGAACCGATCAAGCTGAGCTTCAAGCGCGCCGAGGTGAAGGTGCCGGCCGTGCGATACACGCTCATGCTCGACGAGCGCACCGGCTACATCCCGATTGAACGCTTCAGCGAGAACACCACGGCCGATGTGGCGGCCGCCGTCAACTCGCTGCGCGCTCGCGGCGCCAAAGGCATCGTGCTCGACGTGCGCGGCAACCCGGGCGGTATTCTCGACCAGGCCATTTCCACCACGAATCTCTTCCTGCCCCAGGGCAAGGAAGTGGCGAGCGTGCGTGGACGCGGGGACATGCAGCGCTTCGTCTCCGAAGCCCAGCCCCTCGCGGGCGACATTCCGCTCGTCGTGCTCACCGACGGTGGTTCCGCTTCCGCTTCCGAAATTGTGGCGGGTGCGCTGCAGGACTACGATCGCGCCCTCGTGCTCGGCACGACCTCGTTCGGCAAGGGTCTGGTGCAGTCACTCTACCCGCTGGACGGTGGCTATGCGCTCAAGATCACCACGGGCAAGTGGTATACGCCCAGCGGCCGGTCCATTCAGAAGGAGCGCAAGCAGGGTGACGCGATCATTCTCGACGCGACCGCCGACACTGCCGTCACCGACACGTCAATCGCCGATCGTCCGCAGTTCAAGTCCGAGGGTGGACGCGTGGTGTACGGCGGCGGCGGCATCACGCCCGACCTCATGGTGCGTCCCGACACCATCACTGAGGCGGAGCAGGCCGTAGCGCGTCTCGTGCTGCCCAAGACGGGCGCGTTTTTCAGCGTGCTCGGCGAGATGGCGCTCGAACTCAAGGGCAAAGTGCAGCCCGACTTCGAGCTGAAGCCCGAGTGGGCGGAGACGCTCTACACGCGCCTCGACACCGCCGGCATCGAAATCGACCGTGAGGTGTGGAACGCCGGCCGTCGCTGGACCGACCGCTACCTCGAGAATCGCATCGCGCGCACATCGTACGGCGACACGCTCGCCAAGCGCCGCGAAATCAAGGACGACAACCAGCTGCGCAAGGCCATTGAGCTGCTGAGCAAGGGGAACACACAGGCTGAGCTGTTCCTCGCCGCCAAGACCGAGGCCGCGCGGGTGCAGGCAAGCGCGACTCCGCGCAGCAATCGCGGCAGCAACAACAACTAGCAGCCATACGGGATCTGCGAAGAAACGGGCCTACAGCCACTCGCTGTGGGCCCGCTTCTTTTCTTACTGCTTCTCCTGCTGGTAGTGAGCTAGTGGCCCGTAGTTGAGGTTCGGATAGCACAAAGGCGCGTGCGGCGCGCGCCGCGC
>JBGTFN010000328.1:0-4987 GCA_041747275.1 Gemmatimonadaceae bacterium
GCCCGAACTGACGTGCGCACCGCAGCCTGACCGTGGGTGTCCATGGCCCCGATCAGCACTCGGCCTATCGCCGCGAGACGGACCGCGCCCTCCGTGAAATCGCCGGGGCGGGCCAGCACCGCGAAGCCGGCCGCGACCAGCAGCAACTGCAGATCCTCTTGGTGCATTGAGATTTCGATACGCCCGCCGTCGGTGGCGGAGGTGGTGGGGAGTCCGATGGGCCGCGGTCCGGTCGGCGCGCCGTGGTCGTCCTTCGGAGGGGCTAGCTTCTCAGGCGGCACTCCAGGCGTCATCGGTTCCGGCGCGGCCTCCTGGGCGTTCGTGAACGGAAGAATGCGGGCCTCGGTCCTGGAAGTCGCTTCCGTCGCTCCAATCGAGCTGACTTCGCCCATCTCCGGCCCGATCAGCGCCTCGACCGGCTTGCTCGGCTTGGTGCGTTCACCTGTCGGTGGCGTCTCGGGGTTGGGCGGCGACATCGCACCGGTCTGCGAGGGGTAGCGGAGCACCAGTCGTGCCCGGCTGTCCGAGGGCTTATACCAGCACTCATGATCCATCGCGGTGGCTCCGTCGAGTGCGCTGCTCATCGATTCCAGCGTCGCACTCGCCATGTCCGCCAGATGGAGCAGCCAGGCCTCCCGGCTCGCCGGGGCACTGGGACTCCCCCACTCGGGTTTTGAGTGATGTGACTCAATCACGTGTGTCACCGCATCGATGAGCCACTGCGGCACCGCCGCGGCGGTGAGCGCGTCGCGGTGCTGATGCACGGCAGCGGTGACGATCTCAATGCCCAGCGTCGTGTGGTACCTCGCCGTGCCGACCGGCGAGCGCAGGATACCCACGCCGGGCACGACGAGATACTCCAACGTTTTGCCGATATCGTGCAGCAGGGCGCCGAGCACCAGCACATCGGTAGACAGCGAGCTGGCGTAGGTAGGAATTGCGCGAGCAAGAGCCAGCGCACCTTCCCCCACTTCTATAGAGTGCCACCAGAGGCCGTGCGGGGCGACCGCATGATGCATGCGTTCTGCGGCCGGGGCGCGGCGATAGACCACTGGGCCCACCGTGTCGAGCACCGCATCAAGGAGTGCCATCGCGGACGGGCTCAGCTCGCGCACCAACCGTGCCCAGCGCGCTTCAAGCTCCGCCTCCGGGACGGGGCACGCAGGCAGCAGGTCGTCGCGCACCGGATGGTCAGGAGGCTGCACCTCCACCTCATCCACGCTCCACTCCGGCGGCCACGTCCCGCGTCCCGGCTTCCCTCGCAGCGTGAGCTGTACCGCATCGCCCTGCGAGATCGTTGACCATCGCGGCGTATCGGACGCCCAGATTTTGAGACGCGCGCGCGCATCGCGGTGGCCGATATCCACCAACAGGTAGATACCGCCGTTGCGATCCTGTCGCGACTCGATCCCGCGAACGCAGGCCAGGCCCGTGACCACGGTCTCCGCAGTGGGTGCCGGCAGCGGAATCCTGCTCCACAGAGCGTCCGCGGAAGGCGTGGAAAGTGCGGCCGACTTGAGCGGATTTATCGCTGACTGCTGGGTGGCGTTCGGCGTAGTGCCGTCCGTCGATGTCTTCGACGTCGTCATAGTGTTCTCCTTGCTCAGGTTTTCCGCGGTCCTGGTGGAGCGCGGCCCAGACCTAGCCGAGCAGAAGGGGCCGACAGCGATGTGTCGGGAGGCGCGCTCAGGATGGCGCGCGAGTGACGCCCTGCGATCTATGCGGCGCGACCGGCGGCAGGGCGGTCGGTCTTCGTCGTGGCGGCGGTCTGTGCAGTTACAAGCGCGCGTCCCAACGACGCGTCGACCAGCACCGAATCGTCAGTGGAGATCGTCGCTTCCGCAGCAAAGCGTGATGCGAGGGCGCGTGCGGCAGCCAATGCGCGTACACCGCGTCGCTGCGCCGTGCGAGTGGACACACCGAGCTCCCCGCCGATATCACGCCACGAGTGACCCGACCGCCGGAGTGCGATGATGTGGGCGTGCGACGGTGCCAGCGCCTCAAGGACGTGGTAGAGCATCGTCATCGCAGGCTCATGGCGCGACACCTGCGGATCATGTGCCCCGACGTTCGTTGCAACACGGACAGCTTCGTCCGAGTCATCCGCCGCTCTGGTTTCGCTCCACGCACGCGCGGTCGAGCGTCCACGCCGAGCGTCACTTCGCGCGGCTTCCCAGAGGCCGTGCAGCGTATCGAAGGCCAGCGATGACAGCCACGCGGCAAGGACGTGCGTCTGGCCTCGCGGTGCGAGGTGCAGAGATGCCGTTACCTCGAGCAGGACTTCCTGTAAAAGATCATCGACGTCGATGTCGGTCGGCCAGCTTGCCGCGAAGAGCGATGCTACACGGCGAAGGGACGGCGATGCCGCGTGCAAAGCGGCGTCCACAGCCGCAGCATGCGCATCGGGTGTGGTCGCCGTGCGCATCTCGGCCAGTGCCGATCCCAAGGCAAAGGCGTGAGCGGTGGCGATGTTGAGCTGTGCGTGATCAGGCGTGGCGTCGATCTCTTGCGTGGAAAGGAGAAGTTCGATTTGCATCTGACCCTCTGGAAGCGGGGAGTCGTGCAGGTCTCGCATTCGCGAGCGTCTAGAGTATAGGGCAAAGTGAGCAAGGCATTGGCTCACCACGCCGACTGTACTCTGCGACGACGGCAGCGTGCGGGCCGTGCTGCGCGCGCCGCAACGCCGAGACCCCATGACGTCAGGACACCGATTCGACTTCTTGTCCAACCACTCGTCTTGCCGTACCATCGCGCTATTTGCGCAGCACGCGCATCATTTCACCGGATCGCGCACGCACCTTCTCTGCCCTATCCGCCGAGTTTCGCACGGGCGGCGAGAAGAACACCGCGAAAACTTGAATGATATGGATGCTCCGCAGCGCCTTGAGCCAACTGGACAACTCGCTGCGGAGCCGAGCGGATCGCGGCCCCGCATGATGATTCGCCTTCAATCAGCGAATCGGCAGTGCGTCAGGGTCGTAGCGACCGTCGAGGAGCGCGCGGAGGTACTCGTCCTCGCGCTCAGGCGCGTATAGGGGAGCGCCAGTGTTTCGCAGATGGACCGCAGACAGATGCCTGTGCGCCGCGACGAGTGCCTCTGCCTGTAGAGGGTGCTCAAATCCAATCGACGGATGCCAGAACGAAAGAGGCAGCATCAACTCTCCGTCGAAGTCCTTCCGGATCTGAGTGAGCTCATCGACAGACCACATGCACACGGGAAAGTAGGCGATTTCGCTCGATACACTCACATGTCGGGGCGTCGGATCGACAATGCTGTTTGGAGTTTGCACCCACGCGTGCTCGTAAATGCGATGAGGAACACCTTTCGAGTTGGCAACCAAGCCCTCTACGTACGTGCCGGTCGGAATCAAACTGGCGACGGCCGCGAGTGCATTCTTGCACGCGAGTTTGGGCTGCAACTTCAGATGTTGTGCGACGCAACGAGAATACTCGCGATTGACGACCTGATTTTCGACGAGGAGCGGGGACAGCGTGGCTGAAGATGACATTTGACGGGGGGATGTGAAAGCTTTCGTGGAGCGGCATTCGCGCCCCGTAAGTCTTTCGGCATCGAGAGCCTAGGGATCACCCCCGGCCTTGCCACCGTCACGCTCCTCGAATTGTCACAAGCGGTGCCGTTCGGCGTACATCGTGCGCAAGTAAGCCGTGCGCGTGACGACATTGGGATCTCGACCCAGTTTTCCCTGACTATGTAGCCTCATGGCCCGCCCTCAAGTCGCGAGCCGAGGGCAAATCATCGCTTACTCCCCGCCGCCCCCATCACGAATACGCTCCAGCAATCTGGCGACAGTCTCCGCCTCTCCGGCCAGCATCAAATCCAATGCGGAACGTTCACTCCACCTCGGCTGCGATCTGCCTAGCCATTCGATTCGATCCTCCCTTTCGCGCACGAGATCACGAAGCGCGGAGACCACTCGGGCAAAGCCTGCAAGCGCATTCTGCCAACGCTGTGCATCGGCTTCCTCTTCAAGCAACTCTGCAGATATGTGCATCGCCCGCGCCAAAGCGCTTATCGAAATGTGCAGCGCGTCGGCAATGGCGGCCGCGTTGAGTCGCCCACTCTCAGATCGAAGGTCCCGGACGTTTGCAAGCATGAGTTGCGCGACCCGAGCCGTCGCCTCTTCGGGTGACGGCATCTCGCGCAAAGCTCGCTCGACGCGTGCCAAGACGTCCGGCAACGCCTCGAGTCCTGCGGGAGGCGACCATGATTCCCCTTCGCCAAGAGGTTCGGGGTCGAGTACGGACCGCGTGTGGTCTGCGCTCATCACTCGCTCTCAAACCCATGATTTGTGAACCCCAATGTTCTGCTGTTCTCCGTCACTGTTCGAACTGTTTGGTCTGAAACGCCGTCCCGAAGAGCAACCTCGATTTCCAGCGTCACGCTCACCTCTGCGCCCACCTGTCCGACAAGGTGCGCAATCACTTCCTCCGCGATCCGGCTGGCATCGCGACCAACACGCGCTGCATCGAGGGACACGGTGCCATGAAAGCGCCGAACCTGCCGCTCAACTGGCACCGCAGGTGCATCAGTGGGCTGAGCCGAGCCACCGCCCACAATCGACCCCGCCAATCCGCCGGCCGAGCCACCTACAACGCCATGCCGCTCCGTATTCTTCGCCTGCTCAGCAGTCAAAGCATCGGCAGCGATCTGACGCCGTGCTGCAGCCGGCTTAACAAGAACGCCACCAACTTCGGCGCTGAGGCTCACCGATTGGCCAGCTCGTAGCCCGAGAAAGCGACCCGCTTCTGCATCCTCGTTCTCCGCGTAGGCGAACGTGTCCGATTCCCAACCAAGCATCGCCACACCGTCTCGCATTGCTTGCAACAAAACTTCAGGTCCCGCCACGCGTGGGAGATACAGATACGCGGCAAAATCTTCGACAAGTTGTTTGACTGCGACATGCTCACCGCGCCACAGCGGCACGTCATCCAAGTGCTTCCGAAGTATGGTTGAGCCGAGCACGGT
>JBGTFN010000329.1:0-1971 GCA_041747275.1 Gemmatimonadaceae bacterium
TGCGAGTCGGCGTGGCGCGGCGCGTGGGCTGCGTGCGCGACTGGAAGAGCGCGGCGCTGGCGGCATCTGCCGCTGGTCGTTCTCCCGCATGCACAACGGTCGGTACGGCCAGCGTACTGGCGAGCAGCAGCGCACCGAACACGAGCGACGGGCGATCTGAAAAGCAATTGGTCATGATTGTCCAGCAGAAGTAGGCAGTGAGTGCTGCTACCCTCTAAGTGTCGTCACGTGCCCCCTTTCGAGATAGTCACGCGCTGGGCTTGAGTGTCACGAGCTCACGCTCACACTTTGACGACAATACCGCGTTTGTGCATGAACAACAGGATGAGGTACCATAGCGCAACGAACGCGATGGCGTACAAGAGCGACGCATTGCGCGGCGCAAGCCACGACGCGAAGCCGTCACGATAAATCACCTGCTGGAGCGTCACGCGCCCGGTTTCAGTGGTCCATGCGAGCATTCCGCCGATTGCACGCGCCATGAGACCGGAGCCAAGAAACGCCACGAGAGGGTTGATCCCGTAGACCTCGAAGAAGTGCGTCCAGCCGCGCACCTGCATGGCGTCGATCACCCAGAGGCAGGTCGCGAGCGACACGGCGGCCATGCCTCCGGTGAACAGCACGTACGAACTGGTCCAGAGTCCCTTGTTGATCGGAAACACCCAGTGCCAGCACAGGCCGACCACCATCAGCATGGCGCCCACGGCAAACATCCCCGCCAGCCGGTCACCGAGCGCTCGCTCGCGCGCGCCGATCCACGCGCCGGTCATCGCCCCGAGCAGCACGGTGCCCACCGCGGGCAGCGTGCTGAGCAAGCCTTCCGGGTCCCAGGTGCGTGAGCCGGACCAGAGGTGCGACTCGCCCAAAAGCGTGCGATCGAGCCACGCGCTGAGCACCATGGACGGTTCGTCGAGCAACGCCGCCCCGATCTGTCCTGTGCCGGGCACGGGTACGAGCGTCATCAGTGCCCAGTAGCCGAGCAGGATCACAGCCGTGAGCACGATCTGGCCGCGCCACGCGAAGCGCAGTGTGAGCAGACCTCCCACGGTATAAGCCAGGCCGATGCGCTGCAGCACTCCCAGGTAGCGAAGGTTCTCCAGCCGATGCAACACACGATCGCCGAACGTGGCGTCGGGCATGTCGGCGATAGGCAGATACGTCCAGCCGGGGAACCAGGAGAGAAACAGTCCGCACAGAAATATCAGCGCGCCGCGCCGAAGCACCTGGCGGACGAGCATGGTCTGGTCGTCGCCTCGCGCGCGTCGACCGGCGAGCGAGAGATGCGTGGTGATGCCAACGATGAAGAGAAAGAACGGAAAGATGAGGTCTGTCGGCGTCCAGCCATGCCATGCTGCGTGCGCAAGCGGCGGGTAGATCGCGCCCCAGCTACCGGGATTGTTCACGAGCAGCATGCCGGCGACGGTCATGCCGCGAAACACGTCGAGCGCGAGAAGGCGCTCTCGCGTGCTCATGAACCTCCGCTAATCCCAGACGAATCCATGGCCCAGGCGGCGGTGGCGCCGTTCACCTGACAGCGCAGCAGGTACTGCTTTTCGGGACTCACCGCTCCGTCATTCGGCGCGCCGACATAGCGGCCGCCAACGCGCACCGAATACGTCCCGTCACCATGATCCGTATTCTCCCGCACGAGCACGAGCATTGTCGCCCAGCTGCCGTCGCCGGCAAGTTTGTCGCGAATCTGTTGCTGGTTTTTCTCGTCCTGCAACCAGTAGAACGTGGGTCCCTTGTCCTGCACGACGAGCGCGACATCCTCGGGCAGGGCCGAATCCGTGGCCACGGCATTCAGGAAGCGAAGCGGCCGGGGCTCGGCGGTGGTGATGTAATCGAGAACGGCGACTTGCGCCGCGCCCGGCGACATATCTCGGCAGGCAACGGCCGGATCGAGCGTCATGCCTCGCCTGGGCGCAGCATCCGCGCCGGAGTCCGGCGATCCGCCGCAGGCGGATCCGC
>JBGTFN010000330.1:0-9150 GCA_041747275.1 Gemmatimonadaceae bacterium
AGGTCGGCGCGTCCGTCCACCGCGTCGCCGGTGGCCTGCTCCGGGCTCATGTACTCGGGCGTCCCCACCACTTCGCCCACGCGCGTGAGACCCGGCTGCTCGGGCACCTGCGCGATGGTGCGCGCAATGCCGAAGTCCATGACCAGGGCGCGACCCGTCGCGCGCTCGATCATGATGTTGTCGGGCTTGATATCGCGGTGCACCACACCGCGACCGTGTGCGTAGGCGAGCGCGTAGGCCACGTCCTGAAGCATGCGCACGGCATCGCGCTGTGTGAGCGGGCCCTTGCGCTCTACCCGCGCAGCCAGAGACTCGCCCTCCACGAACCCCATTGCGAAGGCGAGCACCTCCTGTTGCTCTTCAATGGCGAACACCGGGACGATGTTCGGATGCGAGAAGCCGGCGGCGAGACGCGTTTCGCGCAGAAACCTGGCGCGCAGCTCCGGCACCGCGACGAACTCGGCGGGCAGCACCTTGAGTGCAACGGCCCGCTCAAGCTGCCGATCGCGGGCGAGGTACACAGTGCCCATGCCCCCGCGACCGAGTTCACGTTCGATGCGGTAGCGATTGTCGAGCGCGGCGGTGAGGTGGGCGAGGTCCATGCCGGGCAAAACTACCGGCTCGCCTGGCACGCGGCCATCAGTGACGACGGTCCTCGGCAGGAAGTCCGCTCGTAGCGGCTTCACTCAGACGGACGTTGATCGCACTCTCGATCTTGCTTCTCTGTTGGGAGCTACCTTCGGAATCGGGAGTTGCGCTTCCCAAAGAATTTGCGCTCGGTATTCTTGGGGTGGCCGTCGCCACCTTCGTGCGGTTTCGTTCGCAGCGCCACCGTATCGCCGAGCAGTGACATATGTAGCCGGAATGACAAGCACTGCATTCTTCGCCAAACGGGTCGCTGCTGCCGACGGGGCTGAGCTGGGGACGTTGGCTAGCCCGATACGCGGGTCTGCCACAGTGTTAAGAATCTCCGCGGCAGCGCTTTGCGTTATATGAAGTTGGCGAGATATTTCGGGTCTGCCGACCTTCCGGTGTCGGTGCAGCTGATTCGCGAGATTCACGAGCGGCTGCTTGCGGGGGTTCGCGGGCACCATCTCACCCCCGGCGAGCCGCGTACCAGCCAAAACTGGATAGGCCCGAGCGAATGTACGCTAGCCAAGGCCACTCTCATCCCGCCACCGCCTCATGAGGTGCCGCGGCTGCTCGGAGAGCTCGAGAACTTTCTCCACGATCCATCGCCTTTGCCACCAACGGTCGCATGGACTACGACTCTTTGCAGGCAGTGCGCGACAGGGGAGCCTGGGAGGAGTGGCCTGCCTTCTTTCTGACGGGCGTGGTCGAGGTCAGTCAGCAGGCCACCGAAACAGCGCGTCAAATTCCTTGCGAACGGCGTTCTACATGAGATGACTGGGCAGAAGCGCAATCGCCGATTCGTGTACCGCGAGTATGCGGACCTCTTCTACCATGACATACCGCCCTGAGAGCCACTTCAATCACGGTATGCGCACAATGTTCTTGCCGCGCGAGCGTCCGCTCTCCTGATACGCAACAGCCTCACGCAATCCAGACGCGGCAAACTCCCGGTCCAGCACCGACCGGAGCTTGCCCTGCCCAACCAGCGTGGACAGGTATTCAAGATCCTTCTGCGTGGTCTCGGCCATCAGGCCCTCGAAGGTGGGCTGCACGAACCAGCCATATACGATCGCGCCCACGAACGATCGAATCGGACCCAGCCAGCGATCGGCGTCCGGACCGCCCACGACGACGACTCGACCGTTCGGCACGAGCGCGCGCCGCAAGGCCGACGGCGCATGATTGCCCACGTTGTCGATGATGACGTCGTACCGCACCGTTCCGGTGGTGAAATTTTCCGTGGTGTAATCGATGGTGGCGTCTGCACCGAGCGCTTGCACCAGCTCCATGTTCCGCGTGCTCGCGACACCGGTTACGTGTGCACCAAGCGCCTTGGCGATCTGTACGGCGTATGTACCCACGCCCCCTGACGCGCCGTTGACGAGCACACGCGTTCCACTGGTGACCCGACCTACATCGCGAACTGCCTGCAATGCGGTGGTGGCTGCAACCGGCATGGCCGCCGCTTCGGACAGGCTCATCGAATCCGGCACGCGTGCGATGGCGCCCGTTTCACGCACCGTGACATACTCGCCAAATGCGCCTGTGCTGGCGCCAAACACCGAGTCGCCTTCAGCGAATCGCGTGACCTTGGCACCGATCGCTTCGACCACGCCGGCGAAATCCTGGCCGAGCCGCACATCGGACGGTCGCCCCATGCCGCTCGACAACCGCATGATGTACGGCTCACCGCGCATGTAATGCCAGTCGAGCGGGTTGGTCGCGGCGACGTGAACGCGCACGAGTACACTGGTGTCGGAGGGCACGGGTCGCGCAACGGTCTCCCAGTGAATGACGTTCGTGTCCCCATAGCAGCGATAGCGTGCGGCTTGCATGGTGCCAGGTGCATTCGCTTCGATTGCCATTTGTGCTACAGGTGGGCACGCTGCGTTGCGGGCAAGCAGTGCACCGAATACAAGCACGGCCACAACAAGCAGGGCTGCCACGGCACCCAGGCGTTTCCGTCGTTTGGTCATCATGAGGCCTACGCCGAGCGCGTCTGCGAGTTTCGCGAGCTACGTTCGCGACGTCATTGCAGCGCGACATCGCTTCGACGGTCGGCGTTCAGTAAATCGCCCACAGCCCCGGCGTGACCAACTCCACCGAGTGTCCGTCGGGATCCCGCACATACAGGCTCTCACCGCCGCGCGGCCACTGTACTCGACTTTCGATGGCCACGCCGACATGTTCCAGTCGTTGCAGCCATGCCGGCACGGCATCGCGTGCGATGGCGAATGCCAGGTGCTGGTCGCCTTGCGCACCGTGACCGGGAACCAGGCCGCCCTCCGTGGGCAACGCGTCTGCCGTCCCGCCACGCTGAAACAGCAGCAGTACGCTCTCACCAGCGACACTCATGGCGACGAGACGTGGTGTTTCCAGCAACACGATGCAGCCAATGACATCGGCGTAGAACCGTGACGCGCGTGGCAGGTCGTCGACATACAGCGCCGTCTCGACGATGCGTTCGACGCGCGCGCTCACGGCACCGTGACCACCGTGTCACGCACCACTTCGGTGGACCACCCCGTGTTCACATACCGGTGTTCAACTCGCACACGCTGTGGTCCTGACGACAACGGCGTTTCAAACCGGTAGGCAAAGCTGCCGAGTACCGCGATGCACATGCCCCCCGAAGAGGTAGCCTCGACCACAACCGTGAGCGCCTCGCCGCGGCGTTCCCCGAAGACGCGCAACCGCTGACACGGATCAGGCGTGGAGATGATGCCGAGCACGCGCAACTCGCCGTCGTTCACCTGAATCGCGGGCGGCGCGCTCACACCGGCGGGCGCTGAATCGGAGCCAGTGACAGCAATGCTCGTACTTGCCGGCGTCTGTTCCACCGGGCTGCCAGGTTGCGCGCAGGCGGTGCCAAGCATCGCCATGACCAGCGCCATTCCCACTACCGCGGTTTGCACTGAACGACATTGCATGTGTTCCCCCTGATTGCTGTGATGCTCGCCAACCGCAAGTGTCCGACCTCAGGAGCGCACAAATCGTTCCAGCGGCTCGAACCTTCCGGCGTCCGCGTCCCGCAACGATGTGAGATAGCTCCGCCTGAGCGCTGCGCCGTCCGCGTGATTGCTGCGACTACCCCAGGTGAAAAGCGGCCTGCCCCAGCGTTGCAGCAGCAGGTCCGTCGCCAAACGTGCGTGTCGGCCATTGCCGTTTGGCCACGGATGAATCAGAACGAGCTGGCGATGAAATCGCGCGGCGAGTTGATCAAGCGCTTCTGCGGAATCCTTGATAACCTCAAACTGCTCCTGGGTGTTCGCGAGCAGATCGCGCACAAGACGAGGAACTTCTGCCCACGAATATCGTGAGATGCTCTTTTCGCTGGTTCGATAGATGCCGGCCCATGTCCATGTTTGCGCAAACATTTTCTTGTGCAGCGTGCGCACGGCGTTTGAATCCATGTCGAGCGTCTGCTGGCGCGCGTTCCCGCTGAGCAATGTCAACGGCGTCGCAACACGAACGATGGTTGTTGAACTACCTGCGGCGTCGTAGCGAACGAGTTCGAGGCGATCGGTCTCGCCCGCAACCACGCTGTTGGCGCCCACGGCGAACACCGAACTGCGGCCCATGGTGAGGCGCCGGACTTCAATGCTGCTGATTTCCCCGGACGCACCCCGGCTCACCCGGATAATGGATTCCTGAGACCGGAACTCGCCCAGCGTCTTGTCCACCGCGCCGCCTGAGTCGAGCAGACCCACCCGCTCCGGTCCACGCATGACGCCGGTGGGGATTTCACCGTTGCTCGCCACCAGCTCGTTGTACGTAGCAACGAGTGTACCGTCGCCCCAGTGCGCCAATCACTCGGCTTTGACCGATGCCCTCCGTCGGCTCGGCCAGTCGCAGCAGTCTGGCGTACGTCCCGTCCGGTCCGAACACCATGGTACGTCCGCCGCCATCGCGGGCCAGCAGTGAGTTTGCGCGCAGACGGCTGAAGTGTGTGATGCTGCGAATGAACTCTCCCGGCCCTTCGCAATGCGTCCCAGCACTTCCGGACCCGATCCGTCCAGCGACCCGATACGCACCTCCGCCGAATCGGGGATGGTCCAGAGCCGGTGGGGTCGTACCGTGCCAGCGCGTGCGTCTGACCATCTACGGGTTCTTCCGTAGACTACGGGCCTGGATTGGTGATGTCAATTGAGCGCCTTTGCTACTCGCTTCCTTTAGCAACGCAGGTCAACGTTGCCCATACTAAAGGCTGCAGTTACTATGGGACTCATCCGCCCACCATACACAAGGCAGCTCGCAACATGAGTCACCAGAACCCCACCGCGCGTGCCGGTGTCTACGTTCGGCAACCGGGTGGGTATCGGGCGTTCATGCCGGCGCCGCTGCCGCCGGAGCCACCGGTACATCTCGGCGGTGACCTCCAGGCTCTGCTGTCCCGTGCAGACCGCGCGCTCGGCCGTCTCGACGGTTCTATTCAGACGCTACCACATCCCGACCTCTTTGTCGCAATGTACGTGCGCAAGGAAGCGGTGCTCTCCAGCCAGATAGAGGGAACGCAGAGCTCGCTGCAGGATGTGCTGGCAGCCGAGGCCCGTGTGTTGTCGCCAGACAGACCCAACGATGTGGACGAGGTCTTCAATTACGTCGCCGCCATGAATCACGGACTGGCGCGGCTCGCAGACCTACCCGTGTCGGTGCGTCTGATCCGGGAGATTCATGAGCGCCTGCTCGCTGGGGTCCGTGGGCACCACCTCACCCCTGGGGAGCCGCGCACCAGTCAAAACTGGATCGGCCCGGGCGGCTGCACGCTGGCTGAAGCGACATTCGTTCCGCCGCCACCTCACGACGTGCCGCGGCTGCTCGGCGAGCTCGAACGTTTCCTGCATGAGCCATCGCCACTGCCGCTGCTCATCCGCATTGGACTGGCCCACGCCCACTTTGAAACCATTCACCCATTTCTCGACGGCAACGGTCGCATGGGGCGACTGCTGATCACGTTCCTCCTGTGCGAGAAGGAGGTCCTGCTCAAGCCAGTTCTGTATCTGTCACACTACTTCAAACGCCACCGCCAACAGTACTACGACTGCTTGCAGGCAGTACAGGACAGGGGGGCCTGGGAAGAGTGGCTTTATTTTTTCCTGTCCGGCGTGGTTGAAGTAAGCCAGCAGGCTACCGAGACGGCGCGACAGATCCTGTCACTGCGAGAGCGACACCGCCAGGTCATCACGGACCACTTTGGACGCGCCGCCGGCAACGGCCATCGCGTGCTCGAGCATCTGTACAGGCATCCGATTGTCGCCGTGACCGACGTGCGTACGCTGATCCAGACGAGCTATCCAGCGGCCAACAACCTGGTCACACAGTTCATTGCCCACGACGTGCTGCGCGAGATGACCGGACAGAAGCGCAATCGCAGGTTCGTGTATCGCGAGTATGTCGACCTCTTTTACGACGACACGCTTCAGACGAGCACTCGATAGCCCTGACCCTGCGCGACACCGACTTCAACGCAGGAACGACTCGTCGCGTACAAGCGGCGTGCCTTGCCCGCCCGTTCGGGCAGGTGCCATACTGCTGTTCCTTCCTGTCAATCCCGCCTTTCCCCGGAGGTCAAGGGGATGAAGTCCGCGACGTTCGCAGCGTGCGCGCTCCTGCTGGTCCTGCTCGGCGTCTCCGCCTCCGATGGCGCAACGCTTTCCGAGCGCTTCTCCTGGTCTCCGACGCCGGCGCCCATAACCTGGACATCGCACGGCAGCGATCCGTCCACGCTCATCCCGACGGTGCGACGTCGCAGCAGCGCGGCGCCGCTGCCCAGTTTCGCGCACATGCCTCCGGCATCGGCAAGGCTGTCCGACGACGCGCTCAACGAGGTGGTGCAGAGGAACTGCGTCACCTGCCACAGCGAGCGCCGCAAGCAGGGCAACCTGTCACTGGAAGGCTTCGACATGGCCACGGTGGCCACGACGGCGCCTCACGTGGCCGAGAAGATGATCGGCAAGCTGAGCGCAGGCATGATGCCGCCACCCGGTCGCCGCCGCCCCGAAGGGGACACGCTGCAGCAGCTCAATGCGTCGCTCGAGCGAATCATGGACGCGAAGTACGCGGCCAACCCGAATCCGGGCACGCGCGCGTTCCAGCGCCTGAATCGCGCCGAGTACGAGCGCTCCATCCACGACGTGCTGGGGCTCGACATCGCGGCCGCCGCGTGGCTGCCGCTCGACACCAAGAGCGCCAACTTCGACAACATCGCCGACGCGCAGACACCGTCCGCCACACTGCTCGACTCCTACATGGATGCGGCCAGCCAGATCAGCCGCCTCGCCGTGGGCGATGCGACGGCCGGCCCTACGTCGCAGGCGTACAAGGTCCCGCGTCTGGCGTCGCAGCTCGAGCCACTTCCCGGCGCGCCGCGCGGCACACGCGGAGGCGTCTCGGTGGTGCACAACTTCCCGGCCGACGGCGAGTACACCTTCGCCATCACGCTGCATGCGGTGCCCACGGGGCAGCTCTACGGCTCCGCCGCGCCGTTCGACGAGCGCATCGAGGTTTCGGTGAACGGCGATCGCGTGGCGCTGCTGGCTGTCGACCGCGGCATGTCGCAGGCAGACCCGAACGGCATGGACATTACGACGGTGCGCATTCCGGTGCGCGCCGGACCGCAGCGAGTCACGGCAACGTTCCTGCGCACCTTCGATGGGCCGGTGAACGATATGATCGCGCCCATCGGCCACACCATCGCCGACACGCAGATCGGCGCCCAAGGTGGCGTGACGATACTGCCGCACCTGCAGAACTTCACAATCAACGGGCCGTTCAACCCTACCGGTGTCTCCGACACGCCCTCGCGCCGGCTGATCTTCAGCTGCCGACCGCTCACGCCCGCCGAGGCCCGTCCGTGTGCCGAGAGCATCGTCAAGCGTCTCGCCGCATCGGCGTATCGCCGACCGGTGGCCGCGAGTGACATCGCCGCGATCATGCCATTCTACGAGGACGGTATGAAGGAGGGCGGCTTCGAGCTCGGCGTTCGTACAGCGCTCGAGGCGATCCTTTCCAGCCCACACTTCATCTTCCGCATCGAGACCGTACCGGAGGGCGTCAAGCCCGGCACGCTTGTGGCCATCGACCAGCTCGACCTGGCCTCCCGCCTCTCATTCTTTCTCTGGGGCGCGCCGCCGGACTCGACGCTCGTCTCCCTGGCTCGCCGCGGACTGCTCGCCGACACGGCGATGCTGGTGAAGCAAGCCAAGCGCATGCTCGCCGATCCGCGCTCCGAGGCGCTGGCGACACGATTCGCGGCACAGTGGCTCCGCCTCTCGGACATCGAGAAGGTGCATCCTGACGCGCTGCAGTACCCCGACTTTCACGGACAGCTCGCAGACGACATGCACCGCGAGACGGAGCTCTTCTTCTGGAACCTCGTGCGCGAGAACGGAAGCGTGCTCCGGCTGGTGGACGCCGACTACTCCTACATGAACGAGTTGCTGGCCAAGCATTACGGCATCCCGAACGTGGTCGGGAGCGACTTCCGGAAGGTGCGGTATCCAGACCGCAGCCGCAGCGGCCTGCTGGGGCACGCCAGCGTGCTTACGCTCACGTCGCATGCCAATCGCACGTCGCCGGTGTTGCGCGGCAAGTGGGTGATGGAAGTGCTGATGGGCACGCCACCGCCACCTCCGCCTCCCGATGTGCCCGACCTGGACAAAGTCGCTGAGGCAAAGGAGGGGCGCATGCTGACCACGCGCGAGCGCATGGAGGCGCACCGCGAAAATGCGTCCTGCAACTCGTGCCACCAGTTCATCGACCCGATCGGTCTCGCGCTCGACAACTTCGACGTGACCGGTCGGTGGCGCATCCGCGAGAACGGCACGTCGCTCGACACCCGCGGCGACTTCTACGACGGCACGCCGATTTCCACCCCGGCTGAGCTCGAAGCCGTGCTGCTCAAGCGTCCCGTTCCGATCACGCGCAACTTCACGCTCAACCTGATGGCGTACGCGGTGGGACGCCGGATGGAGCACACCGACCAGCCCGCAATCCGGCGCATCGAGCGCATGGCGCAGGCCAATGACTATCGCATTCAGGAGTTCATCTTCGGTGTCGTCAGAAGCGACGCCTTCCGGATGAAGCGGTTGCCCCCCGCACAAGCCGACGCCGAGTCCGCAGCGGCCAGTTCGCACAGCGGTCGCTGACGTCGCCGCCAGTCCACACCAACGGAGCTACCAGATGCATTTCCTGAGCGGCAAGTCGATGCCACGCCGGCGCTTCCTGCAGGGCATGAGTGCGACGATCGCGCTGCCCTACCTCGATGCCATGCTTCCCACGGGACGTGGCGCCTGGCGGGCGGCCAACAGTGCGCCGCGCCTCGTGGCCATCGAAATGGTCCACGGCGCCGCCGGCTGCAACGAGCTCGGCGCCAAAATGAACCTGTGGTCGCCCGCGGCCACCGGGCGCGACTTCGACCTGTCGTCCACAGCGATGCATGCGCTCGATCCCTACCGGCAGCACCTGACCATCATCAGCAACACGGACGTGCGGAACGCCGAGCCGACGTCGCCGGAG
>JBGTFN010000331.1:0-6777 GCA_041747275.1 Gemmatimonadaceae bacterium
CAGTACGAGCCGCGCATGGTGCGACTCGGCGTCTCCGACTACGACTTTTCCGAAGTCATCAGCGGGCTGCAGGAAGGCGAGATGGTTGCATCGCTTGCGATGGCCGCATTGCAGGCCGCGCGCGATGAGCGCAATGCGCGCTTCGGACAGATGGGCGGCGTTCCAGGTCTGACCAAGACCACGCCTGCCGCCGGAGGAGGACGCCCGTGAGCATGATGGGTGGCGAGGTTGTGCGCATTGCGTTCAGCGCATTGCGCGCGAACAAGTTGCGCAGCCTGCTCACGATGCTCGGCATCGTGATCGGTGTTGGTGCCGTCATTGCCATGGACGGTATCGGGCGCGGCGCGCAGAAGGCCATCAACGATCGCATCACCGCGCTCGGCACCACGCTGCTCACGATCAATCCCGGACGCGTGGCGAGTCGCGGTGTGTCGTCGGAAACCGACCGCGCGCAGCTCCGCATGCGCGATGCTGACGCGCTCGTCGCCAACGCGAAGATCACCCGCGCCATCCAGCCGGAGATGAACCGGCAGTTGCAGGTTCAGTACCTGAGCCGCAACACGAGTACACAGATCGTCGGCACCACCGCCAACTATCTCGACGTCCGAAAGTACGAGTTGCAGTACGGCCGCATGTTCACCCAGCGCGAGGACGAGGGCAAGCAGCGTCTGGCCGTGCTCGGTCCGCAGGTGCTGGCGGACTTGGGTATCGAGAATCCTGCTGCGATCATCGACCAGCCGATCCGCATTCGCGGCATTCAGTTCACGGTCGTGGGCGTGCTCGTGTCCAAGGGCCAGACGTCGCCGTGGCAGAATCCCGACGATCAGGTCCTCATTCCGCTGCAGACGGCGCGATTCCGCGTGATGGGCACCGATCGCCTGCGTTCCATCTCGGTGCTCGCCCCATCCGAAGACTCGATTCCGCAGACGATGGCGGAAGTGCAGCGTATTCTGCGCCGAGAGCACAAGCTCATGCGCGATACGCCCGACGACTTCGAGATCCGGAATCAGGCAGACTTCTTGAATACGGCTGCCGAGACGAGCAAGGTGTTCGGCTCACTGCTTGCCGGCATCGCGGCCGTGTCGCTGCTCGTCGGCGGCATCGGCATCATGAACATCATGCTCGTGTCGGTCACGGAGCGTACCCGTGAGATCGGAGTGCGCAAGGCGCTGGGCGCAACGCGCATCAACATCCTCCTGCAGTTCCTGATCGAGGCGATCGTGCTCTGCCTGCTGGGAGGCATCATCGGCGTGGTGCTGGGCGGTGGCGGCGCGATTCTGCTTGGCAACGCCTTCAACTGGAACACGCAGTTGAGTTACCAATCGGTTGCTATGGCCTTCGCCTTTTCGGCCACCGTGGGCGTAGTCTTCGGCGTATGGCCCGCCCGCCGCGCGGCCCGACTCGATCCGATCACTGCGCTTCGCTACGAATGAGTCCCCGGCGAACAAAAAAAGAGTGAAGAGTGTAGTGCACGTCACGTAAAGGGATCGCGTCATGAGGGATCATGCTGCGGTCCCTTTTCTGTGCCCCCCGCCTCCGCCCGGAGATTCCCGCGTGCCACGTTTCCCGCGTCCCGTCCTGCTCGCGATCTTGTTCGCCGTCGCTCTTCTGTCGCAAACAGGGAGTCTGGGCGCCCAGACCTCGCAAACCGGCATCCTGCAAGGCACGGTCGGGCTAGCCGACGGTCGCGCGATTGCCAACGCAACCGTTGCATTGGAGCGGGCGGACGGGTCGTATCCGCGCACCGCCCGCAGTGATCAGTTCGGTACGTTCCGCATCAACTTCATCACGCCGGGCAGTTACAACGTCACCGTGCGACAGATCGGTTACCAGCCGGTCATCTATGAGGGCGTCGTTGTTCGCGCTGCCGAGGTGCAGCGTCTCACGGCCACGCTCGCGCCCTCGCGCACCGAGTTGCAGGCGGTGACGATCAACGCCGAGGCCGCGGCCATCAATACCACCACGACCGAGTTCACCACGTCGCTCGGTTCCCGCGAACGCGAACTGCTGCCCGCAGCGCGTGACGCCAACTCACTGATCGCGTTCACGCCCGGCGCTCGACCAGGCCAGGTCTTTGGCGGCTCCACCGCACAGGCGAATCTCTACCAGCTCGACGGCGTGATGGTCAACCAGCCCGGTTCGGGCGGTTCGTTCCTGCTGCCGAACGTGGATTGGATCGAGGATTTCAAGGTCATCGGGCTGGGTGCGGGTGCGGAGTACGGCAACTTTCAGGGCGGCCTCATCAACATCGTGACCAAGTCGGGCTCCAATACGCTGCAGGGACAGGTCCGAACGTTCTACGAAAATCGCAGCTTCAACGCCAGCAACGTGAACGCGTTCGAGAACGGTTCGGAGCTCGATAATCGCTTTGAAGTGAACGCCGAAGTGCGTGGGCCACTCATTCGCGACAAGCTGTATTACTACGTGTCCGGACAGGAGGCGCGCGGCAACACGCGCGTGGTGGACTTCAGCAGCGCCTTGCAGAACGATGTGACGTGGCTACCCACGCTCACCGAACGTCGCGAGCAGAAGTACTACGGCAAGCTCACATGGCAGGCGAGCGCGCGCGACATCGTGAACGCGTCTGCCGGCGTGGACAATCTGTACCGCGAGCGCGCCGGACTCTCAGGCTACGACGCCGTCGACGCCACCTACCGTGGCGAATCACCAAGCACCTTCTATCAGGCGAACTGGCAGCGCACCATCAGCAGCAACAAGTTCCTCGAGCTCAAGTTCTCCGGTTACAGCGGCCGTGACGACGAGAGCCCGTACAACGGGTCCGACTTCCCGGCCGTCGTGCTGCTCGATGCGCCAAACACCCCGCAGTTCGCGAACGCGTACTACACGCGGCGCAACTCGCCGTCGAGCCTTGGGTTCTCCGGTGTCTACGACTCGTACTTTGCCACCGTCGGATGGCAGCACAACCTCAAACTCGGTGCGGACTACAACATCGGCTTGTGGCGCGAGCGGCGCACGCGCAACGGTGACTACACCTGGTACACCGAGGCGGGTGCGAACTTCGACGCACGCAATCCCGCTACCTGGCAAACGATTCCGAGTCTCGGTGTGTACGCGACGACCGATACGGGCGGCCGCATCGATCTCGAAGCGGATACGCGCAACGCCGCGCTCTACGTGCAGGACTACATTCGCGTGAATGATCGGCTGTCGTTCAGCGCGGGTCTGCGCATGGGCCTGTGGCGCGGTTACATCACGCCAGGCAACGGCGGCGGCTCGCGTGGCACGTCGAAGTTCCAGGCGGTGAGCGCCACCGGATTCGACCCACGCATAGGCGCGACACTCGACGTGTTCGGCGACGCGAGTCTTGTGGCCAAGGCGCACTGGGGCCGCTTTCACCAGAGCCTGTTCGCGCTGTTCTACGATCGCGCGCCCGGTGCCAACGTGTTCACGAACATCGAGTTCTGCGACTGGAACAACACCGACAAGACGAACCTGCCGCAGCTGGGCCGACAATACTCGCCCGCCGAGTTCGAGCAGTTGTTCACCTGCTTCCCCGGTTCGAACCTCTTCAACGAAGCCGGCGGCATCGAGGACTACAAGCAGCCGTACATGGACCAGGTCACGCTCGGCCTCGAGAAGACCCTTGGCCGCAACCTCAAGGCGGAGGTGGTCTACGTGAACCGGCGGAATCGCTCAGTGCTGTCGCTGGTGGACAAGAACCTCGACAGCAACTGGTCGCCCATCAACAATGTGTCAGTCACCGACACGCGCGGCGTGGTACGCGGTCCAGATGGCAACCCGGTCGTGCTGCCGGTGGTCTACGTGCGCAATGACGACCTGCGCAACCGTCTCGCCGCCGGCGACCAGATTCCCGGATACACGGACGTGGACACGCTCCGTCTCACGTTCGCCCAGAATCTCGTCATCCGTCCCGTGGAGGAAGCAGAACGCAACTTCGACCAGGTGCAGTTCTCGCTGCAGGGCAACTATGCAAGAGTGTCGTTCAACGCAGCGATCGCGTTCACGGACCTCACCGGCAACCTGTTTTCGGTCAACGGCTACTTCAATCCGAGCGGACAGGAGAACGGCCCGTTCGTCGAGCCCAATGGTCAGACCAACTTCAGCGGAAAGCTCGGCAACTTTTCGCCGTGGGACGTGAAGCTGCGCGTGAGCGGTGAACTGCCGTGGGGCTTTGAAGGCGGCGCGTTCTTCACCTACATCTCGGGGGATTTCTGGACGCCTTCGCTCAGCGTCTCGCGCCAGCTCGTGTTCAACGCCCAGCAGCCTGGCGGCGGAGAAATTGCGCTTGATGACCGACTCTTCCGGAGCGCGGTCGGCCAGTCAGTGTTCACCGAAACGCGAGGGAACCGGCAGTTCGACGGACAGAGCAATCTCGACTTGCGCCTCCAGCGCGTGTTCAGTATCGGTGCCAATGACGTGATCCTGGGCCTGGAGGTGTTCAACGTGTTCAACGGCAATGCCGTCACGTCGCTCAACGACATTCTCAACAATCAGGACCCGGCCGATCCCACCTCGATCATAGGCGCGACGCGTTTTCGGCAGCCCCCCACCACGCTTCGCTTCAACGTGCAGTATCGGCTGTAGCACGCTGACGCTTCCCTTGATGGGACGGGGGCCTAGGTTACAGCTCGTCTCATGTCTGAACCTCCGGAAACATCCTCGCCGCCATCGGGTCGCCGTCTGGCGATTCTGAGCCTCACCGCGCTGGGGGTCGTCTACGGCGACATCGGCACCAGCCCGCTGTACGCCATCAAGGAGTGTTTTGGGCATGTGTACGGGCTGCTGCCCACACCGGAGAACGTCTACGGCATCCTGTCGCTGGTTTTCTGGGCGCTGACGCTCGTCATCTCGGTCAAGTACATCACGTTCATCCTGCGCGCCGACAATCGCGGCGAGGGCGGCACGCTCTCGCTGCTGGCGCTGATCTTCCCGCGGCGCACGCCCGGCGGCATCGATCGCAAGCGCGGGTTCTGGCTGGTGGCACTGGCGCTCTTCGGCACATCGCTGCTGTACGGCGACGGCGTGATCACCCCCGCCATGTCGGTGCTGGGCGCGATGGAAGGCCTCAAAGTCGCCTCACCCGAGTTCGAACCCGCCGTGGTGCCGCTCGCGATCGTGATTCTTGTCGGCTTCTTCTCGCTGCAGCGCTTTGGTACGGATCGCGTGGGCAAGCTGTTCGGGCCCGTCATGCTGGTGTGGTTCACCACGATCACGATCCTCGGTGTGCACGAGATCCTTCGCGCGCCGTCGATCCTGCTGGCCGTCAATCCGTGGTACGCCGTGAAGTTCGCGCTCGCCAATGGTACGCTCGCGTTCCTCGTGCTCGGCTCCGTGGTGCTCGTGATCACGGGCGGTGAAGCGCTGTACGCCGACATGGGACACTTCGGCAAGCGCCCGATTCGTCTTGCCTGGCTCGCATTCGTGATGCCCGCGCTGCTGCTCAACTACTTTGGGCAGGGCGCGCTGCTGCTGCGCGATCCGTCGGCCGTGGCCAACCCGTTCTTCAATCTGGCTCCGCGCTGGTTTCTGTATCCGCTGCTCGGCATCGCCACCATGGCGGCAATCGTCGCCTCACAGGCGATGATCTCGGGGGCGTTCAGCCTCACGCGACAGGCGATTCAGCTCGGATTTCTGCCGCGCATGGACATTCGGCATACCTCGTCGATCGAGCGCGGGCAGATCTACGTGCCGGAGATCAACACTGCCACGGGCATCGGTTGCATCCTGATCGTGCTCGCGTTTCGAGACACCAGCTCGCTCGGCGCGGCGTACGGCATCGCGGTAACGGGCACGATGACCATCACCACGATTCTATTCTACGTGGTGGCACGACTTCGCTTCCGTTGGAGTGCGTGGCAGGCCGGACTGCTCTGCGGCGCGCTGCTCGTGATCGATCTGGCGTTCTTCGGCGCGAACATCATCAAGTTCGCGCACGGCGGCTGGGTACCGCTCGCATTGGGCGGTATCCTGTTCATGATGATGACCACCTGGAAGAGCGGTCACGCCATCCTGCAGCAGAAGCTGCTCGACGCCACGCTGCCGCTCGATCTTTTCCTCGAGGACGTGCGGAACAGTCAGCCACATCGCGTGCGCGGCACTGCCGTTGTGATGACTTCCACGATGGACGGCGTGCCCCCGGTGCTGCTGCATCACCTCAAGCACAACCAGGTGCTGCACAAGCAGGTGATCCTGTTGTCCGTTCAGACGGACGACAAGCCCGAGGTGGCCGGTCCGGAGCGCGTGACCGTGGAGGAGTTGGGTGAGGGATTCTTCCGGGTGATTGCCCACTACGGATTCATGCAGACACCCGATGTGACCGATATGCTCGACCGGGCGCGAGCGCTGGGCCTGGAGTGCCGGCCGGGCGAGACCACCTTCTATCTCGGACGCGAACGCCTGCTGCCCACAGGCCAGGCGAACTTGTCCCAATGGCGAAAGCGCCTGTTCGTGTTCATGTCGCGCAACGCGCGCAGCGCCACGGAGTTCTTCGGACTGCCTTCAAATCGCGTCGTCGAATTGGGTACGCAGATCGAGTTTTAGGGCGCCGCCCATTGATCCGGCAGGTGAGCCGACGGAGATTGCAGGGATAGCGAGCCCTGCCATCAGCCGGATCGAACGTCCGGCATTCCCATCGACCTGCTCTCGATGTCATTGCGTTCTGTTCTTTGCGCGTCGTTCGTTCACGCCGCGCCCCGGACCATAGCGGTCGTGACTCTCGCGACCATCGCCATGTCGGCCTCGGCCGCACGCAGCGCAGGCGCGCAGGAGTTGCTGCCGCACCAGCGTGCGCTGGCC
>JBGTFN010000332.1:0-3746 GCA_041747275.1 Gemmatimonadaceae bacterium
CCGTGGCTGCCCTGACGTCTGCGGCGTGCCACGGTGGCCGCCCAAGCAAGGCGCCGCCCGCCATCGAGGCATCCAGTGCCGGGATCGTTGCCGAGGGTGACTCGGTCGCGGTCAAGCGGGCCCTGGTGCGAAGCATTACCCGCTTTCAGGACGTCTGGCGCGCCGGATGGAAGCTAGGCGAGGTCTCCCGGCATGGGGCACTTGCCTTCCACTTTGTGCAGCCGGATCTGGAGGCGGGCTATTACAGCCCGGACGTGCGCCGATACCTCGCCATTTATTGTAACGCCGGCTGGCAGGGGCTGTTGGCGCAGGGACCGCCGCCCTCGAACGCGGCCGCGGAGGGTCTACCCACGCGCCCCGGGCGCATGTCCGTCGCGGAGCTGGATGCATTCCGGGTGCGCGCCCAGTCGCCGGCACAGCTGCGCGGGCAGGCCATGGGCCGAGTACGCGGCGACCGGGACCGCGGGACTATCTGCCCTATGTGGACGCCGGCAGAGGATGACTTGCCGTTCGATGAGGCGGACAACCCCGATCTGGCTTTGCTCGTCGCCATGCGCCCGCGTCTCAAGCGGGAGCGAGACAGCCTGCTGGAACGGCTGAGCGTCGCGGCCGGGCGTTTCCCCGCCGATGGCTGGATTACCGGACAGCGTGTGCGCTTCCACCTCGATCAGCAGGAGCCGGCCAAGGCACTCGCGGCGGCGGATCGGTGCGCCGCGCAGGCTGCGTGGTGCCAATCCCTTCGGGGAGTGGCGCTCGAACGGCTGGCGCGATTCGATGAAGCGGAGCTGGCCTTTCGCGGCGCGCAGCGCTCGGCGCTCGGCTCCAACTTGAATGGCGCGACGGGGAAGGAAGTACTGGAGTGCGGCGATGCTTTCGCCCTGCGCATCGTCGACGATCGAACGCGCCGCAGTCTCTCCGAGCTTGACTGTCGCGCGAGAAACCTTGCGCTCGACACACTCTGGTGGCTCGCCGACCCGCTATGGTCCGACGCGGGGAACGATCGCTACGTGGCGCATCACGCCCGTCAGACGTGGACACGCCTTCGCGCCGGTGTCGAACGTGACGAACGCTTCTCGTGGCGTGAAGCGTCGGGCGGTGATGCCATGCGCGAAGTCATCGTGCGCTATGGCTGGCCGTCGCACACGTATTGGGGTGGCCGCTTTCTCGACGATTCCATCTCGCTCAACCGCGAAGCGGCGCGTCGCATTCCCGATCCACCCTATCCGGCGCTTGAGTACTCGCCAGACCGTACAACGTTCATTCCGTCGTGGGACGTGTTCTCGAGGCCATTCGATACGCATGCGGCCGCCTGGACAATCGAACATCCGGCCGAAACATCGATCGACGAGTGGTGGCCCGACGAGCACATGCGACGGTATCCCGCCGTTCGACCGATGCCGGACGGACAGCACGCACTGCTCCGACGTGACACCAGCGCGCTGATAGTGCTCGCCATCGACGAGCCGGCGCCGACTCAGGCCGCCGATGCGATCGAGTCGCCGGTCGCGGCGCTGGTGGCCGGATTCGGGCCCGGTGATACGCGTGTGATCGAGCGGGCGCCCGTTGAGCCTGGGGCGACGTTGCGCATTTCTGGACATGTGCCGTTGGCACCGTTCATACTGAGCGTGGAGCTCGAAAGCCGCGTGCCGCACGAGCCAGCGCGCCGTATGCGAACGGGTGTGCGTCCGCCGGAAGCATTCACCGGTAATGACGTCGCGCTATCCGAGCCGTTGTTGTTGCATGTGCGTGGACGGAATGACACGAGTGCGATGTCTGTCATCGAGGCACTGGCGCGCATGCGTGGTTCGCTCGACGTGCAGCGCAACGTTCCGCTGGGGCTTTACTGGGAGACGTACGCGTTCGCCCTCACCGACACAGTCGACATTGCCGTTGAGATCGTGCGCGATGATCGTGCGAGCCTTTTGCGCCGCGTCGGAGTGACGCTTGGACTCGCAGTCGGATTGCGAGACAGCGTATCGGTGC
Source organism: Gemmatimonadaceae bacterium (assembly GCA_041747275.1). Lineage (GTDB taxonomy): Bacteria > Gemmatimonadota > Gemmatimonadetes > Gemmatimonadales > Gemmatimonadaceae > JAABRT01. The sequence goes on from JBGTFN010000332.1 coordinate 1,984, forward strand.
GATGGCGCGAGCCGGCGGCGGAGCGAAACGTCACGATCGTTCCCGGTCGCATCAGCACAATCGGACGATTTCTTGAACTGGACCTGCGGAACGTTGCAGCTGGTGACTACGTGATGCGCGTGGCCGTGAGCGGGACCGGGGGAGGAGTCGCCCGCAGCGAGCGACGCCTGCGCCTCATCGACTAGTCGCGCGCCTGCGCGCCGACGATATTCCGCCTCTCGCAGCATTTCGCATGGCAGCCGCGCCGCACAGTCCTCCGCCCTCCCCCGCCGTTTGCATGTCATCACCGCGTCAGTTCCCTCCAACTCGCTTGCTGGTGATTGGCGCTGCATGCGCACTGCTCGGCGCCGCGATCATGGGCTTCCCCCTGCATGCGACGGCAACGCTGTTGTCCGCCTCGGCAATGCCGGCGGACGTGGAGCGGCGCGTACTGCGCGCAGATCCATTCGGTGGTACGCGGATCGACCTTGCGAAGGGAATTGTGCAGGACAAGGACTCGATCAACATGCGAAAGGACCTTGAGAAACGCATCAAGCAGTTCCATCGCACATGGCGTGATGCGTGGACGAAGTCGATGATCGATCGCGGGCTCGTGAACATCAATCTCGCGCTTACCATCAACGACTACAGCTTTCGCAACTTCACACCGGATGCCAAACGATACGAATCGCTGATGTGCAGCGCGGGTTGGATTGGCGAGGCGGGCATGGCAAATGCCGAAGCCACGCTCTACGGCACAAACATCCAGGCGCCAGCGACGGCTGACGCACGCGTCTCCGCTACGGGACGCATGGTCGGCGCGGCGCTCGCCGTGACGGAAACGGACGTTGGTGAGCGGGCCACTCCTGTATCGCAAGGATTCTTGAACGAGGAGGCGCTCGACTTCAGCCGTCGCATTCGCAGCGGGCGCAACAAGGGCCAGATCTGCCCGCGCTGGCTGGCCGACGAAGAAGTCATTCCGCTCGACGAAGGCGAACGCATCGACCTTGCGCTGCCCATTCCTGTCATCCCGCGCATCCGGCGCTCACGCGACACGGTAATCACGCGACTGTCAGTGGCAGCCGCCAAGTATCCGGGCGACGGCTGGGTGTCCGGACAGCGCGTGCGATTCCTCGTAGACAACGGCGATCCGGAATCGGCGGTCGCAGCAGCGCGTGAGTGCCGCGCGGGCGTCACGTGGTGCGAAGCGTTGCTGGGATACGCCTACGAACAGGGCGGCAACGCACTCGCGGCGGACAGCGCATTCAGGCGAAGCGTGGACGCTGAGTTCCCACAGGGCTCAGCGAGCTGTGTGGACACGACAGTATTCGTCATGCTGTCGACCGGCGCACGTCGCGATGCGCACACTCGCAACTGTGGTCAGCAGCGCGCGCTCGTCGGGCGAATCTGGTGGCTCTCCGATCCGCTGTGGAGCGTGCCCGGCAATGAGCGCCTCATGCTGCACTATTCGCGTCGCACCAGCGTGGCGCTGCGCGCTGCCTTCGACGAAGATGAGCGCTACGTGTGGCGTGATATCGCGGCGGGCGACGCCCTGCAGGAGACGATCGTGCGCTATGGCTGGCCCACGCACACGTACTGGGGCGGATGGAGTATGGACTCCGCCTTCGACGTGGCGCGCCAGTCACAGATGATGGAGCCGTGGGCGCCGTATACCACCAAGGAATACGCACCGGACCGCGTTGCATTGGTGCCTGTGATCAGCGCCATCGATTCGCCGTTCGTCGCAAAAGCCGCCGACTGGCCGATGGCACGTCCCGACAGTG
>JBGTFN010000333.1:0-1928 GCA_041747275.1 Gemmatimonadaceae bacterium
GCGCGGCCGACGACGCTACGGCCAGCAGCAGCGTGGCGACGATCAGTTCAACGAGCGCGCGACCGTGTCGCGGCGATCGGCCGCGCGACGCTGGCGGCGTGGAGATAGTGGTAGCGGGAGGCATGGCGCAACATGTGACAGTTCGCGCCGTTCTCCTTCACCAATTCCTTGCGTCTGTTCTCATTTTGGACTGTGGCGAACGTCGATTCCGTCAGGGGCGACGTGCGGTGCTTTCAAGTGGCGTGGCAGGGCAAACGCCTCGCCCTATTCTGTGGCCCCCGTCGACAACGGCAGCAGCACGACAAACGCCGCCCCACCCTCGCGCGAGCGCTGCGCCCACACCGTGCCGCCAAGTCCGTCGATTGTCTGCGCGACAATCGCCAGCCCAAGCCCGGTGCCCCGCCCTTCGCTCTTCGTGCTGTAGAACGGATCGAACACACGATCGATATCCTGCGGCGGCACGCCGGGCCCGGAGTCAGCGACCACGATCTGCAACACGGGCCCATCCCACTGCCGCTGCGCGAGCCACGCGCGTGCGCGCACATTCGGCTCGTGCGGAAACCGCTCCCCCGGATCATCATCAACCCGCCGACGCTCGGCGTTTGCCTGCATCACCTCCGGCGGAAGTCGACGTGTGCGCAGGCTGAGCTGACCAACGCCCGACATCGCGTCCACCGCATTGAGCATCAGGTTCACGAACACCTGCTGCAGATCGTGCTGCTCCGCGAACACCTCCGCGCCGACGCCATCGAACGACGCCTGCACGTCGATACGGCGCAGGATGCCCTGGTCGCGCAGCAATTGCAGTGAGTCGCGGATGACATCGTCCGCCACCACCGCGCGCGGCGTGTTGCGACGCGCTCTCGCGTAGTCGAGCAGTCCGCGCACGATGCGGTCCACGCGTTCCACTTCGCGCTCGATGCCGTCGAGCGGCTCGGTCACGTTGGGCACGTGTTCCGTTCGCTGCCGCACCAGGTGTGCGTAGTTCGCGATCGCGCTGAGCGGATTGCCCACCTCGTGCGCAATTCCTGCGGCAAGCCGCCCCGTCGCCGCGAGCTTGTCGGCACGTATGAGTGCGCGATTCGCTTCGCGCGCGGTTTCCAGCGGACCCTGCACGTAGCGCCTGAACAGGTAACGCACCACGAGAAGCCACAGCCCCAGTACCGCAATGAACGCCGCCACGATCTCGACAATGTGGAGGTCCGCCATACGCCGCCCAATCACCACCGCCATGAGCAGTGCGAGCGCGGTGGCCACGAGCAGCACGCCGAGCGGCGCGGAGATATTGGCGCGTGAGTGAGACGGAGGCGTGGTCACGGGTCCAAGGTGCGCAATGACGCAGTCACAATCCAGCGGAGAACGAAAAAGGGGCCGGGCGTTAGCCCGACCCCCCTTTGCCCCGGTCCGATGGACCGGCGGATACTCGCGCTCCGCCCAAGGCGAAGCGATCAAACCCTTAGCTGCAAACCGGCTCGCCTTCCGCCGCACCAGCCGGGATCGGTCCCGAGCCCACGCCGATGTCACAGGTCTGCGCAGTGGAGGTGTGCGACGCGTTGGCAGACCAGCCCGTGGCGCCGCCCGGCGTAAACGTCAGCGTCACGCCCGACGAACCGAGCGGAGCAACGAAGTTCGCATACGTGTTGAAGTCAGCAAACGACGCTTCAGCCGCTGAAACCATGTTCTTCAGGTCCGACTTCATGGCCGTGACGTACGCCTTCTCCTTCGTGTCAGCGAACTTCGGGATCGCGATGGCGGCCAAAATGCCGATAATCACGACGACGATCAGGAGTTCGATGAGGGTAAAGCCTTTGCGGGTGCGGTTCCGGGGCATGTCCGTATCTCCGTGAGGATGAGGGTTCGATCGACGCAGTCTCATTCGAGTCCGGCGCGACACTGACCACTAAGGCAATGCGCGGGCCACGCCGGAA
>JBGTFN010000334.1:0-2111 GCA_041747275.1 Gemmatimonadaceae bacterium
AATCAGCGCCTGTCCGCCAGCCTGCGCCAGCAACCGCCCGCGCGCGGGGTTGCTGCGTGCGGGCATCTGGATACGACGCACCAGCCCATCCTCGAGCGATGCGACATAGAGCAGGTCGCCCGCACCGCGGCTCGACGCGGCGACAACCGTATCATTGCGAAGCTCCATTGTGCCCGCGTCGAATTCGTTCGGTGCACCGAACGCGATGCGCGTGGACGCATCGCCAGAGTCGGGCAACAGCGTCAGCCCGGGTTGTATGAAACCGTCGAGCACGACGATACCGCGCGGCGCAAGCGGCGTCGGCTCAGTGCCGCCATCATCGCCGCATGCCGAAACAGTCAGGGCGGTTGCCAGCAGGGCGGCGGTGACTGCGGTTCGCGTGGAGCGATTGCGCAAGGTGTGTGGAGAGATTGTTCGAACAACGTTTTGCATGAGAAAGATCACGGGGTCAGAGTGAACGCCGCAGACCATGATCGGCCCGGCGAGGGAAATCCGCGCACCGACTGCCACGCGCGATCCGTGACGTTGTCGAAGGCGAAGGTAAACAGCGCGTTCGCGCCACTGATACGCGGCCTTACGCTCAATGCCACATCCAGCAGCGCGACCTGGGGCAACATGTACGCGTCGTCACGCGGGCCCGCAGTGTACGGGCGCGCGCCAAGCCAACGTGATGCAAGCGAGAGTTGCAACGGACCGCGAAACGCGCGCGCCGTCGCACCGCCAGCGTACGTGGGCACGTACGGCGTGGGTACACGCAACGCGCCCGATACCAACTCAGCGCGATAGAACGTGCTCCACGCCTGAATATCGAATGCACCGTATGCGACGACGGCCCGGGTCTCCACGCCGGACACGCGCTCCGTGCCAACATTCGCGGGACTCCATCCGAAATTGCCGGGAAACCAGATGATCGCGTTGCGCGTCGTGCGCGAAACGAGGGCGCCCTCGAGTGTCACGTCAATTGCGCCGGTTCCTTCGGCGGCCATGCGCCAACGCGTGTGGACCTCGGCATCGAGCGCGACGCGCTCCGCATCGAGCGCGCGTACTGTGATGCGCTGCGGCGAGGAGAAGTAAAGGTCATACAGCGTGGGAACGCGCACCGCCTGCGCCACGCGAGCCCCAACGTCGAAGGAACGCATGCTGCGCGCCACGGCAAGCATGAACGAAGGCAACGCGCCGCTGCCCTCGATGGCGTCGAGGCGCACGCCGCCAGACCAGTCAAGCGTCCCGGTTCCGGCCATGCGCGATGATACAAAGGCGCGTCTGCGATCCTGCATGACATCATTGTCACCTCGCAACCGGTCGCCGCCGATACCAGCGTGCAGCAGCACGCGGCCAATCGAACGACGCGCGTCGATATCTGCAGCCAGCGCGCGCGACGTCGTGTTGAACGAAGGCCGCGCAGGATCGCGATAGGCCAGGGAAAACGCGCGAAGGCCTGAGCTCAGCATCGTGCCTCCATGCTGGCCTGTCGCGCGTACGAACAGTCGTTCGGTAGCCGATCGATCCTCGTCGTAGTCACGCACGTTCACCGGACCGACCAACCCGAGATCCGCGCGCGCGCCGAGCAATGTGACATTCGCCCGCGTCGACTGCCATTGCGCCATCACACTCGTGCGCGTGACATCGTTGTTCACGCGACGTTCATCGATAGCGGTTCCAGTGGTGCCCGAGGCATTCACGAAAGCAAAATCGTTCTGTGCGGTACGGTGCGATGCGCCGATGCGAAGCCTGCCATCCGCGCCGCCCAGGCTCACCGCACCTTCCGCCAATCGATCGCCGAAGGAGGCCGTGCGCAGCGAGATGATGCCGCCGGTTCCGCTCTTCAGACTGAGCACGCCGCCAGCGGCTCCGGGACCACCCACTATCGGGTCACTTCCGGGCGACACCGTTGCGCTGCTCAGAAGCACCAGTGGCACATCCGCGAGATCGGCGAGCCCGGTGGCGGGGTCCGTGAGTGGCGCGCCGTCGAGTGTCACCGCGACCTGTTCACGACGTGCGCCGCGCAGCGAGAGCGAGACCTCCCCACGCGCGCTCCTCGGGAATGTGTACGGCAGCATCGCGACGAGGGAGCCGGTACTGTGCACGCCGAAAGCGCGCGCGCTGTCCAC
>JBGTFN010000335.1:0-9834 GCA_041747275.1 Gemmatimonadaceae bacterium
GCAGCGAACGCGCCACAGCTGCACAGCGTCGCGCCAGCAGCATGGCCGGCTGCAGCTCCGCCCAGTCGCCCGCTGCTGCTGCCACATTGATCGAGCGCGACAAGTCCTGTCGCAGCAATGCGTCTCGAACGCCGATGCACACGTCCTTCGCGACATTTCGCTGCGCTTCGATGGAGTTGGCGCCCAGGTGCGGCGTGAGCAGGATGTTGGGCGCAGTGCGCAGCGGGTTGTCCTTGGCGAGAGGCTCGGCGCTGTACACGTCGAGGATTGCGCCGCGCAGCTGGTCCGCCTGCAACGCGGCCACAAGCGCCTCTTCGTCGATGATACCGCCACGTGCCATGTTCACCAGCACCGTTCGCGGCTGCATATGGTCGATCTCGCGCCGTCCGATCATGCCGCGCGTTTCACTGGTGAGCGGCGTGTGCACGGTGATGATGTTCGCCTCACTGAGCAAGTCGTCGAGTGATGAAGCGCGCTGCACGCGCAACGTGGTGAAGCGCTCGTCGCCGATGTAGGGGTCATAGGCGACCACCGGCATCCCGAACGCATGCGCGCGCAGCGCGACTTCACTGCCGATGCGTCCGAGTCCGACGATGCCGAGCGTCTTGCCCTTGAGTTCGCGGCCGAGCAGGTCGCTGCGCTCCCACTTGCCACCGGCCATGCCCGTGGCGGCCCGCGGGATCTGTCGCAGCAGGCCGATGAGCGCGCCGAACACCAACTCCGCCACCGCGACGGTGTTGCCCGCCGGTGCATTGATGACGGCGATGCCGAGCGCGGTCGCTACGTCGATTGCGATGTTGTCGACGCCGACACCGGCGCGCCCGACCACGCGCAATCGAGGTGCCTTCTCGAGCAGCTCACGCGTGATGCGCGTTGCGCTGCGTCCAACGATCGCGTCGTACTCGCCGATGCGCGCGTGCAGCTCATCGACGGGCAATGTGGGCAACTCGTCGACCTGCAACGAGGGTTCGGCAACCAGCAGGGCGACGCCTTCCGCGTCGATGTCGTCAGTGACCAGGACGCGGTGCATGCGATCTCGGAGTGTTGTCAGTCGGTGATTTCTGCGCGGCCCACAGCACCACGCACGGCTTCGCGCATGGCAAGAAGGATGCTGTCCCGCGCGGCGGGTGAATCGTCGCGCACGTGAATTTCAACGCCGTCGCTGATTGGCAGGCGACGCCATGTGGCCGGTCCGTCACTCGTTGCGGCTCCGTTATGGCCGTTGAGCAGAAGCGCGGGTGTCAACGAGGTAGCAACCCGCCGCTCGAGCGCATCGCCAGTGACCTCGCGCATTTCCTGCTTGATGGATTCGAGCGTCTGTCCTTCACGCTGCCGAATCTTAATGGCGAGCAATTGCAGCAGGTGTCGGTAGCCATACGTGGCCGCTGTGCCGGCGCCTTCAGGCCGGTCAAGCAGTCCGTTGGCGACGTAGAAGCGCACCGCGCGCGCGCTCGGCATTGCGCGAGCAGACGCGTTGGTGGGTCGCATGCCGGCGGCATCGACCAACGCCGAAGCGTGAGACGCGAGTCCACGCGCGTTCCACGGAGCGTGGCGCGAGTGGGCGCGAAGCAGCGAGACCGGTGTATCAGCCATGATCACGAGTTTGGAGAAGGGTTGGACAAGGCCGTGGACACGCCCAGATAGCGTCTCAACGCACACCCATCCGGTTTAGATCCCGCCACTGTCGCGGCAGACACCGGCCAGTGCTGTCAATCCAACTTCCTGCGGTTAGCTCATTGCGCTGGCCGTCGGTTTTGCCCATCGTCGGAGCATGCTGCTCGAGGCGCGAAAGCTCCCGTTGGCGGAGCGCGCGGCGGCGCGCTACTTCCGGTTTTTGCTGCGACGGGCATTCGCCCGAGTGTGGCTTGGGGGCGTCCCCTTTCCGGACGGCTCGGCACCGAGCATTGCCTTCCTCAACCACAGCGCGTGGTGGGATCCCATACTTACGCTGTTTCTGTCGAGGCGCGTACTGCACCGGGATGCATACGGTCTCTTCCGGGGTGAGGAGTTGCAGCGCTACCCGTTCTTCCGGCGACTTGGCTGTTTCGGCATTACCACGGAGCGCCTTGATGACCTGCGAGCGCTGCCTTCGTACGCCAGCCAGCTGCTCAACGGCGGACCGTCGCGCACTCTCTGGGTCTTGCCGCAGGGAGAACTCCTGCCAGCCCGCATGCCGCTGGCTTTTCGATCGCTGATGGCGCGATTTGCGCGTGTGATGCCCGAGGTACCACTCATTCCTGTTGCGGTGCGTTACGAGTTTCGTCTCGATCAACGCGCCGAATGCTTCGTGCGGGTGGGTGAGGCGCTTTACGCGCAGCCCAACGAGACGGCGTCGGCGCTGACCCGACGGCTGGAGCACCGACTCAAGCAGGAACTGGCGCTGCTCGACGCCGATCTCGCGCAGGCCGGCGTGCGCAACTTTCGACTCGTGCTCGAGGGACTGGGCTCTCTGAGCGCACTGTACGATCACACGTTCGGACGGCTCCAGTACCTGCGCCGGAACGCCTGAACGGCTGATCTGCCAAAGCCTTCGTGCACCAGAAGTTGCCAGGCCGCCCACGTGACACTCCCCAGTATCACCACCACCCCGCGGAACGGACCTGACAACCACTTCCGGTGCCGAGGCATCTCGGCAGACCTTCACCATCTTTCGCGCCATCGCAGCGCTCAGCTGACGGCCGACAGCCCAGTCGGAGTTTTCGTCTTGCTAGCTCCAAACGCCGTGTTGACCCCCGCATCATTCGCCAGCGTGGCGATGGTGTGCAGGTCGGCCGGCTTCTCGAGGAAATGCATAGCTCCCAGGCGGTTCGAAGCCTGCCGGTTGCCATCGTCGGGATAGGCCGTGAGTACGAGGACGGTGGCCTCATCACACACCATCCCCGCCATCGCCATCACCTGAAGTCCTCCGTCACGCTTTCCGCCAAGACGCAGATCCGTCACGATAAAGTCGTACGAGTTCGTCTTGAGCAGGGCGAGAGCTTCCTGCAGCGACTCCACGGCAGTGAGACAGTTGCCCTCGACTTCAAACAGCTCAACGAGGATGTCCCTGATAGATTGCTCATCTTCGACCACCAGCACCCGCTTTTCGCCCTTGCTTTCCATGAGAAGAATCACAGCGAGATCCGCGCCAAGATATGCTGGAGGGGATCAAGTGAATGGCAAGCAAAGTGTTAGGCGACCGGCGCATCACATATGTGATTTCGATGCTGTCCTGAAATCGGTCAGGATGCGGGCGCACTGATCGGAAATCGGTCGACGGAATCCGTCGTCGCGGTTGCCTGCTGCTCGCTCAGCCGGCGGGAGTGAGCTTCTTCAGCTTTTCAGTGAGCGTTGACCGCGCAATGCCGAGCATGGCGGCCGCGCGAGTGCGATTGCCCTCAGCCTCACGCAGCGCGGCCTCGATAGCCAAGCGCTCGGCTTCGTCGAGTGTGAGCACGGCCCCGCTTATCTCCTGCCTCGGGGGCGCCAAAGGCGCGGCGCTCATGATGCCCAGATGCTGTGGGCGAATCGGCTCGCCCTCCGCCAGAATGCTGGCGCGCCAAAGGCTGTTGCGCAGCTCGCGGATATTCCCGGGCCAGTCGTAGGCCATCAGGTCGGCTCGGGCCGCCTCACTGAGGCGGGCACCGCGGGGGAGCAGTGAGTCGGCGAGCGTGGGAATCTCGGCGCGACGCTCCCGAAGCGGTGGAAGCAGAATGGTGAGCACTTGCAGCCTGTAATACAGGTCTGCGCGAAAACGCCGGGCCTCAACCGCGTCGGCGAGCGGTTCGTTGGTCGCGACAACGAGTCGTGCGGAGCTGCGAAGTGTGGTCGTTCCGCCGAGCCGACGAAAAGCATGCTCCTCGATGACCTTGAGCAACTTCGGCTGCACCTCAGGCGGCATTTCTGCGATCTCGTCGAGGAACACAGTGCCGTCGCCTGCCACCTCGAGCAAACCGCGCTTGGCGCTTCGTGCATCGGTGAACGCACCGCGTTCGTGTCCGAACAGTTCGCTCTCGAAAAATGTGCTGGTCAGCGATGCGCAGTTGATTTCGACAAAGGGCGCGTTGCGTCTGCTGGAGCGATCATGGATCTGGCGTGCCACAAAACCCTTGCCGGTGCCCGTTTCGCCCTGCAGGAGGACAGGCGCGTCAGGATTTCGCGCGGCAAGCTCCACCAGTTGTTCAAAAGTACGAGGCAGGCTGGCGTTCGCAACAGAACGATCTGCGCGCGAGTCCCCACTTCGATCGCGAGCGCGGAGCAGTGCCAGCTCCTGTCGAAGCCGCCCCCGCTCGGATGCACGGGACACGGCGGCGGCGAGCGCGTCCAGGTCTACAGGCTTCTCCAATACATCGACGGCACCGCGTTGCATAGCCCCCACCGTCGTGGGCACATCGGCAAAACCGGACAGCACGATCACACCGATATCCGCGTCGTCGGCACGCAGTGCGTCGAGCAGCAACAAGCCGCTGGCATCCGGCAGGCGCAGGTCGAGCAGGACAACGTCCGGTGCATGCTCAGATGCCATGGCCCTCGCCTCCGAGGCCGTTCCGGCCCCGCGAGCCGTGTACCCGAATGTCTCGAAAAACTCAACCAATGTCTCGCGAACCGTAGCGTCATCGTCTACGACCAGAATGGACATCGTCACGCGGCCGCCGTGGGCGGGAGCGCCAGCGTGACGGTGGTGCCTTGCGCCGGTGTGGAATCGATCGCTATCGAACCACCGTGTTCGTCCATGATGCGCTGACAGAGCGCCAGGCCAATACCCGAACCGCCGGGCTTGGTGCTGAAGAAGAACTCGAAGACATGTGGGAGCACCTCGACAGGAATGGCTGTCCCGCCGTTGATAAGGCGGCAGCGCCAGCTACCATTGGGCAGAATATGCGAGGACAGGATCAGTTCGGACCCGGACGGAGCAGCATCCACCGCATTCACCAGAATGTTCAGGTAGACCTGCTTGAGTTGCTCCATATCGATGAGGCAGCGCATTGGATGGTCCAGCCGAGTGCGTCGCAACGTGAGGCCCGACACGTCGAGCCGCTCACGCTCCAGCTCCAGCACTTCATCCCAAAGCGCTTCCGGGTCGCCCGGTTCGAGGTGGGCCGCAGCCGGCCTTCCGAAGTCCAGCAGTGACGTGACCATCTTATTGAGCCGATCCACCTCGCGGAGAATTCGTCCGACATTCTTTTCCACGACGGGATCCTCGCGGGCCCGGAAGCGCAACAACTGTGCGGCTGACGAGATACCGAACAACGGATTCCGAAGCTCGTGCGCCACACCCGCAGCAACTTCGCCGATGGCTTCGAGTCGCCGCTTGTGCTCCACACGGCGCACTAGCCACGCGCGTTCGATGGCAACCGCGGTCTGTGCCGCGATGACCGAGAATACGCGCTCCGCTTCGTCCAGCTGCTGCGCTGACTCCAGCGACTCCGTGGCAAGGGTGATCGCACCAAGTACGCCTTCGGCGCTCATGAGCGGCACCGTGATCTCCAGGTGTCCGTCCACCTCCTGCAGCACGACTCGGCCCGCGGCCAACGCCTCGAGCCAGGTGGGCATAAGCCGCGACTCGAGCGACGCGGCGGCTCCACCGTCCCTGAACCCCCAGCGGTGCGCAATCCGGATCGCGGACGTCTCGTCGTCGGCCACGGCGATGACGACGCCCGTGCTGGGCACGGCACGTCGCACCTGGCGTGAGACTTCCTCGTACACGCGTCCCACATCGATCGCGTGAGACAGCGCGATCCCGGTCTCGATAAGCGCTTCGCGAGAGCGATGGCTGGCCGAGATGTCGACGGTGGAGAAAACGAAGCCGTCCACCACGCCATCGGGACCGCGCAATGCCGAGATGTGCATGAGGAAGATGCGCTCCTCCTCGGGCGAGGAACAGGGAAACTCCCAGCGCACCAACGGAATGCGGTTTTCGCGCAGCAGGGTCATGGCGCGTTCGATCTGCTCGCGCGAGGCCTCGTCGGCCATGGCGGTGAAGATCGAGGAGCCGATCACGGCCGACTCCGAAGCGAGTTCTGCCGCCCCATTGTTTGTGGCGAACTGCGACCACGTGTTGTTTGCCGCGGTAATACAGCCGTCAAGGTCGACGGAATAGATGGTCTGCGGCAACGCGTCGAGCACACGGCGCGCGAGCGGCGTGTCGTCGAGGGGGGGAGCGAAAGTGTGGTCCCGTTGCATCATGCCTGCAAAGTACCTCGCCCGACGGCACCACGTAGCGCCGTCGGGCGAAATGGTACGGCTGGCGCCGGTACGGTCAGCGACGTCTGGCTTTTCCCGCTTGCTTCGGCGCGGCGTTTCTTGCGGCCGGTTTGCTGGCGGGTGCTTTTTTCGCAACCGCTTTCGAAGGCGCTGCCTTCCTTACCGGAGACTTCGATGAGGCCGCCTTCCTGGAGGCGGTGCTCGCGGGCGCGGAGTTGCGGGCCAGAGCCTTGCCGGCCGGAGCCTTGCTGGCTGGTGCCTTCTTCGCGGCGGTTTTCGCTGGAAGCTTGCCTGAGGCCTTGGAGGGCGCCTTGGCGGGCGTTGTTCTTGGGGCTTTGGCAGGAGCCTTGGCAGGAGCCTTGGCAGGAGCCTTGGCAGGAGCCTTGGCAGGAGCCTTGGCAGGAGCCTTGGCAGGAGCCTTGGCAGGAGCCTTGGCAGGAGCCTTGGCAGGAGCCTTGGCAGGAGCCTTGGCAGGGGCCTTGGCAGGGGCCTTGGCGGGGGCCTGAGCCGGGGCCTTCGCCGGAGCTTTCGCTGGCGCCTTGGCCGGGGCCTTCACGGGAGTCTTGGTCGCCGGAACCGATGCCGGGTCCGCCGCCGGCGCGTTCGCCGGAGCAGACTTGGCCTGCTTCGCCGACTTGGGAGCCTTTGACGCCGCTGGCGACTTGGACTTGCGGGGAGGCGGCGGCTCGTCACCCCCGTCTCCGTCCTCGTCGCCACCCTCGTCTCCGATGTCGTCGCCCTGATCATCACCGTCGTCACCGACCGAATTGTCGTCGCCCAGATCATCGGCGCCGTCATCATCCAGATCGCTGTCGTCGTCACTGTCATCATCGATCCCGAGCTCGTCATCGCTCTCGGGCTCGTCGACGATAATCAGCGGCGGCGCAGTCTTGGTACGTCCGGGCGGACGTCCACGACGCGCGGGCGGACGGCCGAAGATATCCTCCTCCTCCTCGACATCCTCCTCATCGTCCTCCTCTTCCTTGACGCCGTAATCCTCGTCCTCGTCGTCGTCGGAATCTTCCGCGCTGTCCCAGAGTCCGTTGCCGTCTTCGTCGTCGGGAATTCGATAACTATCCTCCTCCTCATCCTCGTCGTAGGAACGGCCAAATGCGAACGACCGGTCCGCCGGCTGCTCGCCATTGAGGAACTCGAACTCCCCACCAACCTGGTTACTGCGCGGCATGACCGCCTCCTCTCGGGTTACGTCGAAACCAACACATCAAAACCATGACCCCCCTAGTACACGAACTGAAAGGCGGAGTCAAGCGGTTGGCCGATATTCGACCTGCACGGCTTCGACAAGCGCATCATACATCGCCGGTTCGATGAGGCGACCCCGTTGCGTGGCGAGATATGAGAGCGCCGCTTCTGCGGTCATCGGCTCGCGGTAGGCGCGCTTGGAAGTGAGGGCGTCGAACGCATCGGCCGCGGTGAGCACGCGGCCACCCCACGAGATCGCGTCGCCTGAAAGTCCGCGCGGATAGCCGGAGCCATCCCAGTGCTCGTGATGATCGCGGATGAAGTCGCGGGCGCCGCCCAGTTGCTCGAGCGGTGCGAGAATCTCGAGTCCGAGTTGCACGTGCGACTGCACATGGGCGAATTCGTCGTCGGTGAGCGGACCGGGCTTGTGCAGAATTGCCTCGCGCAGGCCGATCTTGCCAATGTCGTGGAGGCGTCCGGCCGTGCGAACGAGATCGATGTCCGCCGCCGGCATGTCCTGCACCTGCGCAATGCGCCGCGCAAGTTTGCCCACGCGCTCGGAATGGCCGCGCAGATATACGTCCTTGGCCTCCATGGCATTGACGAGCGTGTGTGCAACGTTGAGCGTCAGCGCTCGCAGCGCTGCCTGCTCGCGCAACAAGTCAGCGGTGCGCGCCGCGACTTCCTCGCGGATCAGGCGCTCCACATGCTTGCGCCGAAGCGCGCGCGACCGACGCGCGAGTGCGGACTCCACCGCCGCTTGCAATGCCGACAGCTCCACCGGTTTGACGAGATAGTCACCGGCTCCCGCTGTGTGTGCATCGGTCGCCGACTGCGCGTCGCTCATGGCGGTGAGCATGACCACGGCGAGGTCGGGATCGATATTGAGCGCCTTCGGCACGATCTCGAGGCCGCTCATGCCGGGCATGCGCAGATCGCAGAGCATCACAGCGGTGGGTGCACGGCGCAGCGCTTCGAGTGCCGCGTTTCCCGAGTCTGCCGATTCGACCTCGTATCCGCGCGATGACAGAAACCGGGTAAGCGCCAGGCGAATCGATCCTTCGTCGTCGACGATGAGCACACGACGCAGCGACTCTTCGCGCGCCGCGGCATCGGCTTCCGCGTGGATGCGATCGAACGGATCCGGCACGTCGGCGGTGGGCGATGCGGCCGGTGTGCTCACCATATGCCGCTCATGCGTCGTCCCCATTTCGGTGCTCGTCTAGCGACCCTGCAGCGCCGGACAGCGCCGGCAGCTCGAGCACGAACGTCGAGCCCTCGTCGACGCTCGAGTCTACGGAGAGCGTGCCGTTGTGCGCCTGCGCGATGCCGTAGCTCACGCTGAGGCCAAGGCCCGTTCCGACTCCCGGCGGCTTCGTGGTGAAGAACGGCTCGAACAGTCGCCGCTGCACTGCCGCCGACATGCCGCGACCGGTGTCGCTGACCCGAATCAGCACCCGACCGTCGTGCTGTTGCGTACTGAGCGTGAGCACTCGGCGAGCGCATCCTTCCATGGCATGTTCGGCATTGGTGATCAGGTTGAGCACAACCTGCTGAATACGTTGCGCATCACCTTGCACCGCAGGACGCGAGCTGTCGGGATCCAGCGCCACCTCGATTTCGCTGTTGCGCAACACATATGACCGCAGACGAAGCGTCTGCTCCACCAACGCGTTCACATCGATCGGTCCGACCGGCGCGTCACTCTTTCGCGCAAACAGCAGCAAGTCCCGAATCACCTGCGTGGCCCGGTCGCTTTCGCGTTTGATCAGCTCTACCGACTCGCGTTGCTCTGCGCCGAGCGGGTCCTCGAGCAGCAGCTCGGCAAATGCGGAGATGCTGGTGAGCGGGTTGTTGATTTCATGTGCGACACCGGCCACGAGCTCTCCGATGGCCACCATCTTCTCCGAATGCCGCAGCTGTTCGGCGACCGCGCGATCCATCGTCACATCGCGCACGGACACGACGGTGCCATACGCGACGCCGGCCTCCGTGCGCAGTTCGCTCACCGTGACGGCGGCGACAAACTCGGTGCCGTCCCTGCGGCGGTGACGATGCTCCGCGGGTAACGACTGCTCGTCCAGCTCATTGTCGTGCTCCGTAAGTCCGAGGCGCGGGCGCGATGGTGTGACCGATGCAACCAGATCGGCGAAGTGTCGGCCCAGCAGCTCGCCCACCGGCCATCCGTATTCACGCGCCGACGCAGGATTCGCGTAGCGGATCAGGTCCTCCCCGAGAATGAAGACCGGATGGTCAATCGTGGTGAGTGCTGTCGCCAACGTGTGCTCGCGCGCGCGGGCCTGACGCTCCTCCTCATCAAGCAGCACAGCGTCGATGGCAAGCGAGACGGAGATGCTCAGGTGTTCGATCGTGGCGCGCGCCGTGGTGTTCCACGGCGTGTTCAGCGGCGCGCTAATGATGAGCGCACCGAGCGAACGGTCGCGCGCG
>JBGTFN010000336.1:0-4153 GCA_041747275.1 Gemmatimonadaceae bacterium
GCTCACCGCAGTCAGGCCGTCCGACGCGGCGCGCTGGACTGATGTGCAGCTCACGACGCCCTCGCTCCCGACGGTGTGGCGCGCGGTGTGCGGCGCCGAAAAGCCCGCGTCGGAATACCAGGGCGTCATAGTTGGCACCGCCGTGCAGCCTGATAATGTCTCCCGGGTGGATTCGGCACGTGTGCGTGTGCAGTTTCAGGTCACCCTGCCGAGCACCGGGTTGACGCAGATTCAGGAGCGTGAAAGCCGCACCGACTCGCTCGGATACTTTGCCGTGTGCGGGACGCCGACGTCAGGTGAGATGGCCATTCTCTCCACGACGGCGCAGTCGTCAAGTTCACCAGTATTGTTCGAGCTGCTGCTGCGACCGATTCGCCGGGTGGATCTCGTGCTCGCGCCAAACGACGCGCCGGTTTTGCGATTCCCCACACTGTCTGGACAGGTCAACAGTGAGGACGGCTCGCCGATCGCAGGGGCCATGGTGAGCATCAGCGGCATGGACACGATCGTACTGAGCGGTCCGGATGGCATGTTTTCCGTTCCCAGTGTGCCGCTCGGGTCGCGAATGCTGGTGGTGCAGGCGGCAGGCCACGTGTCCGTGTCGTCGCCGGTGGGGGTGCTTTACGAGAATAATCCGTCGTTCGGAGTGTCGATGACGCGCACCTTCACGATCGCCGGACTCGAGGGATTCAACATCACCGAACGAACGTCCATTCGCCCGGCGCGGCGCGCGTACGAGGAGCGACGCAGGGCCGGCGCTGCTCAGTTCGTGGACTCGAGCGAGGTGAGGGCGGCCGGGTCGCTGTCGGCCGCGTTGGCACAGGTGCCATTTCTCTCGGTGGAGCGCGCGATGGCTTCGGAGGACTCCACGCACTACGACGTGATGGCCCGCGCGCCCGGATTTGGCGTGGACAACTGCCGCGCGTTTCTCTTTCTCGACGGCGCGCCGGTGGAGGCAGCGGCGTTCTACGAGTTGACGCTGCTGCAGATCGCGACCATCGAGATCTACCGGAGTGCCATCCGGGTGCCGCCGCCATTCTCGACTGTAATCGATCGGGATTGTTCGGCGGTGCTCGTCTGGACGCAATACGGATTGCGTCCCTGAGGGGAGCCACACTGCCTGCCGTAAGCTTTCACGCCGGCCTTGCGGTGCTGCGGGGCGTGGCGACTGGAGAGGCACCAGAGTGGATGCAGTATGATCCGCGCCTCGAGGCACTCGTGGCCGCCGGCGCGCGGTATCCCGAGCTTCGCGACTGGGGGCTGGCGCGGGGGATCGCACCTGCGTCTGCGCCGACTTCACGCTTCGATGCCCCGTTGTTGGATCCACGCACGCCCCGGGACGCGCAACAGGATGCCATTGCACGATGGATCGCTGCAGGACACCGGGGTACCGTGGTGCTGCCGACTGGTGCAGGAAAGACGCTCGTGGCACTGATCGCGATTCATCGTACAGGGCTCGCTGCGTGCGTGATCGTACCCACGCGCGCGTTGGTGTCGCAGTGGTTTACGCAACTGGCTGACGCGTTCGGCGCCGAACACATCGGCGCATTCTACGGTGACGAAAAGCAGGTTCGCCCGCTCACTGTGACCACGTACCACTCGGCGTTCGCGCTGCTCGAGCGGCACGGCGCGCGATTCCCGCTCATTGTCTGTGACGAGGTGCATCACCTGGCCGACACTGCCCACGGTGATCCGCGAACGCGCATTGACGCGCTGCGCATCGCGCCGGCATCCCATCGCCTCGGACTCACGGCCACGTACCCCGACGCACGGGACGCGTCGATCGTCCGCGCTCTGGGCCCGGTGGTGTACCGGCGCTCCATCGGTGAGATGACCGACGCGGAGCTCGCTCGCTTCGCGCTCGAACGGCGATATGTGGAACTCACCCCAGGCGAGCGTGCACGATACGATGCGGCCACCGAACGATTCGAATCCTATGCCGAATTGAGCGGCTGGCGATCAAGTGCCGACTCGCCCGAGAATGCGTGGAAGAGATTCGTGGGCAGTGCACGTCGCGTACCGGCCGCGCGGCGAGCATTGCACGCATTCCGCGATCGGGAGCGCGTCGTGCGAATGGCGGAGGCGAAGTTCGAGGAGGCCTCACGGCTGCTTCGAATGTTTCCGAATGAACAGAGCGTGCTGTTTTGCGGCGGTACTGACGTTGCGATGGAAGTCTCACGACGACTGGCGATTCCATTGATCGGTGCATCCACACCGGCGTCCGAGCGTCATGCGATCCTGGCGGCAATGCGCGATGGTACCGTGCGAGCAGTCGCGTCGGTGAAAGTGCTGGACGAAGGTTGGGATGTTCCAAACGCCAAGCTCGGCATCGTACTCGGTGACTCGACGCGCGGTGGAACCCGGCAGCACACGCAACGGCTCGGGCGACTGTTGCGCCGTCAGGGCGATCAGGTCGCTTCCCTGTTTGAAGTGGTGGCAGCGGGCACATGGGAGTTCTTCGCGTCGCAGAAGCGCAGTGCGGGAGTGCGCAGGGTCGCGGAAGGACAGCTCGGATTCGGACTGTAGTCGCGACATGCTGAGCCGAGCGCAGGTTGACCCGTTTGTTCGCGTACACGATGGGGATCTGCGCATTGCGTACCTGTCCGACCCGACTGGGCGCATCGTACCGTTTCTCGATCGGTTATTGCGTCTCGCGCGGCGACTCGAGGGTCGTTCGCTTGAAGTGGTCGCCGAGGCGCTGCGCCGACAGGAGCGACGCGTGCGCGATGCGTCACGGTTGGCCGGCATCGCTCGCACACTTATCGAGTGGTGCGAGTTCACTGCGCCTGCCGGAGTCGAGCAGCTGCCGGAATGGCGACAGCGTGTCTTCGCAGCGCGTGGGAGTCTGTGGCCTCCAGTTCCCGGTGATGCACTGCTTCCCTACGCCGAAGCCGCACCGTTGGCTGGCATGGAAGCGGCAGCGCTTCAAGGAGGATTGTACGATGATCGGCCGGGCGCGCGTCGGCTGCAGCAGGTGCCGTCGGCCGACGGTCGTGCGCTGATGGCGCGCTACAATCTCGAACTCGCGCGCGGCGTGCTGCGCGATGCGGTGCGTGTGGAACTGTCGGCCCGTGGCGGCTGGCGCGACGTCTTTCGTGCAATCAAGTCTGCCGGCCTCATGCACGAACTCGTGCGTTCGGGAAAACGATATCGCCTCGTGCTCACCGGCCCCGCTGCTGCATACCTGGTGAGTCCTACACGGTATGGAGTGCGTTTTGCTCGTGTTCTTCCAATACTTGCACGCGCTCCCGACTGGCGCGTGGAGGCGGAGATTCTGCGCGACGGAGAACGTGTTCGGTTTCGATTGAGTGGTCGAGCACGCGCTAAGGGAGGTTCGGCGCCGCTGGGCGGCGAGCCCAGGCGCGAGCGCTACGACTCGGCGTGGGAGCGGCGGTTTGCGCGTGACTTTCGCGCGTCCGTCTGGGCAACGCGGCAGCATTGGCAGCTTTCGCGCGAACGCTCGCCGCTGTCTGCCGGCGGTGTGGTGTTTCTGCCGGACTTCACGTTGCGGCACGCCGATGGACGTGAAGCAGCGGTGGAGCTCGTCGGGTTCTGGACACCGGAATATCTGGCGGCGAAGGTGGCGAAGGTGCTCGCGGCGGCGGACGCTCCACTCGTGCTTGTGGTGGCGAAGTCGCTCGCCGTCGGGCATCAGGCGTCGGCATTGTCGGCGCTGGGGGGTGAGCGCGTGGTGTGGTGCACCAGACATCCGCGCATCGCCGATGTCATGCGAGTTGTGGAGCAGGTCGCCAGGGCTGTGCCGACGTAACTCGTCAGCGGCATGCCACTCCCTGGTCGTTGTTTGGCTTTCGCGGCTGAAACCTCATGACGCGATTAGTTTTCAGTGATGCCCAAATCCGCAACGAACCTTGACGAGACCACGGCCAAGGCCGAGTCTGAGTCAACGAATGAATCAATGAATACGATCGTCGCCTCCGGCTTCGCCGAACTCGGACTCGACCCGCGACTGCTCGACTCCCTCGTCCAGCTTGGCTACGAGGAGCCCACGCCGATCCAGCGCGCCGCGATTCCGCCGCTTCTCGAAGGGCGCGATGTGCTGGCGATGGCCGCCACCGGCACCGGCAAGACAGCCGCCTTCGCGTTGCCGCTGCTGCACCAGCTCAATCCGACGGCACGCGCCGCTGAACGCATC
>JBGTFN010000337.1:0-10684 GCA_041747275.1 Gemmatimonadaceae bacterium
CTGCGTGACTCTGCATCGCTCGCGCTCGTGTCGGTCGCCGCGACAGGCCAGCCCACCATCACGCGCATCAACGATCTCGGCCTCTGTCCGGCAGATGTATTTCAGTACGGCGGCGATCTCTGGGTGGTCGACGCAAATGCCTCCTGCGCGTCCAACTATTCTCCGGCCGGCGCGATGCGCCTCATCCGAATCCCTGCAGCCGGCGGTGCACGCCAGGTGATCACGCTCGATGCACTGCGTGGTTCAGGTGCAGGAGTGATCGTGCAAAATGGTATCGCCTACATCAGCGCGGGTGGCGATGCGGATTTCTCGAGCTTTCCCTACCAGTTGCGGGCTGGCGGAGCGATCACGCGCGTCGACCTGAACGCGCGCACTGTGCTCGGCACGCGCACGATGCCGGCCGGCACCTATGGCGCGAGCGCGAAACTTGGCGGCGATGGTCGCCTATACGTATCGTTGTACGAGGACCTCACGAACTTCCGCGATCGCACGATTGCGTACACGCTGCCCGATCTTACGCCAGTCGGTACGCGCATGTCGGGTGCCGACTGGCTCGCGCTTCGCAGCGATGCAGGCGAACAGGTTGGCTGCAGCGCGTCGCTCGCCGACGGTCTCGGTCGTGTGCACTGCATCCAGAATCGCACCGGCTCCGCGACGTTTCTGATGGTCTTCGCGCCGGATGGCACGCTGGTGCGCGAGGTCTCGGCTGGACAGGGCGGGGTGGACCTGCGACTGCGCTAGATTCGCGGGATGCCGTCCGTCGCCACCGACGCTCTCGTACTGCACGCGTTCGATTATCTCGAGACGTCGCGAATCTTCCGGCTCGCGACGCGCGAGTATGGCGTTCTGTCGGTGCTGGCGCGCGGCGTGCGTCGGTCGACCAGCCGCTTCGGCAGTGCACTCGACCTCTTCGCGGAAGGTGCGGCGCGCCTCGAGATGCGTCAGGGGCGCGACCTGCAGACGCTGACGGGGTTTGACGTCACCAGGGCGCGCCCGGAGCTGGCGAACGACATGGCGCGCTTCACGGCCGCTGCTGCCATGTCGGAGATCGTGCAACGCATCGTGACCGAGGATCACGCACCGGACGCGTACGAGGTGCTGCGCGCGGGGCTCGACCGACTTGCCTGCGCGGCGCCGGGGTCGTCAGTGGGCATCGCGCTCGCAGCGCTGTGGGAGCTCGTCGCAGTGCTGGGTTTTGCGCCGGCGCTCGAGGTCTGTGCTGTGTGTCATCGCACGCTGGAGCGCGACGGCGCCCTCGCCTTCAGTCATGCGGCCGGTGGCGTGCTCTGTTCGACCTGCGCTCCGCGAGCTGGCGCTTCTCGCCTGCTACCTACTGCGGCCAGGGCCGCGCTGGTGACCTGGACCTCGGGGGTCCCCGGTTCGGCGGTCAGCGAGTTGGAAGGCCGGTCTCATCAGCGTCTGCTGCGCGAGTTCCTGACCCAGCACCTCACGGATGCGCACACGCTCAAAGCCTGGGCCGTTTGGGAGCAGGCACGTTGGGTGTAACTGTTCCCTGTGAGCCGTGTCACAACGCTGTCGATTTGGCGGTTCTGCCAATGTGGCGCCTGTTCATCCACTGTCAAACGCGCTTGCCGGCGACACGACGAACGGAACAGTTGAGTTTACGCGGGGTTCTCTGAGAAAGAATGTGACCTCGCCACTCTGAAGCGAGGCGACACATCGGGTCTTCGCGCGAGGGCGGCCTGAGTCGCTGGTGGGGCCACCTTGACCGGGTGCTGTTGCTTGACACCCCCCCTCGCGCGTCTTTAGTTTACCACTACGGTAGTAGTCCTTCACCCACACAGGAGACTGAACCAAGGCCCCTGATTCGTCAGTCGGAGAAAGCCATGACACGTGTTGTGACAATGCTAGGACTGGTCCTGGCGGTCAGCGCGTTCATGCCACGAGAAGTCGCGGCGCAAGGCAGTGTGCTCGGTCCGAGCAGTACCGTCGAGCGCCGCGGGGTTGGAAAGCTCAAACAGAACTATCCAAACCCCTTCAACCCTGAGACCCGGATCCCGTTCGAAGTGGGGGATGCCCCACAATGCTCGACTCCGGGTCGGCAATATCGGATCACGCTGCGCATCTTCAATCTGTTGGCGCGTGAAGTCGCAGTTCCGGTGTTGCAAGGTGGCACCAGCACAGTTGCTGGCGGTCAGCCAATCAGTGGTATTTCAGTGCCCTGCGGCGTCTATGAGGCCTACTGGGATGGAGTAGACAAGCGAACGGGCCGGGAAGCACCCTCCGGCATCTACAGCTACATACTCCAAATCGATGATGCCACGTTGGTGAAGAAGATGATCGTGGTGAAGTGAGCGCCACGGATCGAGACAATCAATGAACGGCGCCCCGGGTGAGCGGACCCAGGGCGCCGTTCGTTTTTGTGCTGAGGTATTTGCGCTCGCCGTTTCGGCAGTATGCGCATGGCACCATCGTTGCCACTACTCATAGGAATCCGCATACTCGGTCACCCCTGACGCATACAGCTCATGATCAATCCTGATCGGCTTACCGTGAAAAGTGGCGAGGCCCTCAACGAGGCCGTCGCCCTCGCACGGCGCGCTGGCAATCCGCTCGTCTACGACCTGCACCTGCTGCTCGCGCTGCTCGGTCAGGATGAAGGCATCGTTGTACCGATTCTCCAGCGCGTGGGGGTCTCGGTCACCCAGCTCCGACAGCAGGCCGAACAGGAGGTCACGCGCTATGCGAAGCAGAGCGACGCGCAGCCGAACCTGTCACGCGAGCTGTCTCAGGTGCTCGACGCTGCGGAAAAGCAGGCCAAGCAGCTCAGCGATGCGTATGTCAGCACCGAGCATCTGCTGCTTGCACTCAGCGATGCCAAGGGTACGGACTCGGCGCGGCTGCTCGCTGCCGTCGGCGCCACGCGCGCAGCGCTCAATGACGCGCTCAAGCTCGTGCGCGGCAGTCACAACGTCACCGACCAGACGCCCGAACAGCAGTACCAGGCGCTCGATCGATTTACGCGTGATCTCACCGAACTTGCACGCAAGAACAAGCTTGATCCGGTCATTGGACGCGACGAAGAAATTCGGCGAGTCATTCAGGTGCTCTCGCGCCGCACGAAAAACAATCCGGTGCTCATCGGTGAACCGGGTGTCGGAAAAACGGCAATCGCGGAAGGCTTGGCGCAGCGAATGATCAACGGCGACGTGCCCGAATCGCTGCGCGACAAGAAACTGCTGTCGCTCGATCTCGGCGCGCTCATTGCCGGCGCGAAGTTTCGCGGCGAGTTCGAAGAGCGCCTCAAGTCTGTGCTGAAGGAAATCGCCGACAGCGAGGGGCGTGTGGTGCTCTTCATCGACGAGCTGCATACGCTCGTGGGTGCCGGCAAGGCGGAAGGCAGCATGGACGCGGGCAACATGCTCAAGCCAATGCTCGCGCGCGGTGAGCTGCGCGTGGTGGGCGCGACGACGCTTGACGAGTATCGCAAACACGTCGAGAAGGATGCTGCACTCGAGCGCCGCTTTCAGCCGGTGTTCGTCGGTGAGCCGAGTGTCGAAAGTACGATCGCGATCCTGCGTGGACTGAAGGAGCGTTACGAGGCGCATCACGGCGTGCGCATCACCGACGGTGCCGTTGTCGCAGCCGCCACGCTTTCGCATCGCTATATCGGTGATCGTTTCCTGCCGGACAAGGCCATCGACCTCGTCGACGAAGCGGCATCGCGTCTGCGCATCGAGATCGACTCGGTGCCGCAGGAGATCGACGAAGTCGAGCGCCGTACGGTACAACTCGAGATCGAACGTCAGGCGCTGCTGAAGGAATCCGATCCGGCGTCGAGAGAGCGCCTCTCCACCCTCGAGCGAGAGATTGCGGAACTCAGGGAAAAGTCCTCCGGCATGCGGGCCCAGTGGCAGCAGGAGAAGGACGTGCTTGGCGCCGTTGGTCGCATCAAGCAGGAGATCGAGCAGGCGCGAGGTGAAGCGGAGAAGGCCACGCGCACGGGTGACCTGAATATGGCCGCAGAGATCACATATGGCCGTATTCCGCAACTCGAGCGCGACATGATGGACGCGGAGGCGCAACTCGCATCGCACGATGGACGTCCGCAGTTCCTCAAGGAGGAAGTGGCTGCGGAAGATATCGCCGACATCGTGGCGCGATGGACGGGCATTCCGGTGTCGCGCATGATGGAGTCCGAACGCGAGCGCCTCACGCGACTTGAGCAGGTACTCGCAACACGGGTGATCGGACAGGATGAAGCCGTGCGCGCCGTTGCCAACGCGGTGCGTCGCTCACGCGCGGGTTTGCAGGATCCGAATCGTCCGGTTGGCAGCTTCATCTTCCTGGGCCCGACAGGTGTCGGCAAGACGGAGACGGCGCGCGCGTTGGCCGAGTTCCTGTTCGACGACGAGCATGCGATGGTGCGCATCGACATGTCGGAATACATGGAGAAACATGCGGTCGCGCGGCTCATCGGCGCACCGCCGGGTTACGTGGGTTACGAAGAAGGTGGTCAGCTCACCGAAGTGGTGCGCCGGCGTCCGTACTGCGTCATCCTGTTCGACGAGATCGAGAAGGCGCATCCCGATGTGTTCAACGTGCTGCTGCAGGTCCTCGACGACGGTCGGCTCACCGACGCGCAGGGACGCACGGTGGACTTCAAGAATGCAGTCGTGATCATGACGTCGAATGTTGGATCGACGTACATTCTCGAAGCGGCAGACGCGCCGATCGAGGCAGTCGAGGAACGCGTGCTCGGCGCGCTGCGAGCGAGCTTCAAGCCGGAGTTCCTCAATCGCGTGGACGACATCGTGGTGTTCCGACCGCTTGGTCGTGAGCAGATCAATCACATCGCCGAGCTGCAGCTGGGTCGGCTGCGCGAGTTGCTGGCGGACAAGAAGCTCACGATCGAGATGACGCCCGCCGCCCGTGCGCGACTCGCCGAGGCCGGGTACGATCCCGTGTTCGGTGCGCGTCCGCTCAAGCGCGCGGTGCAGCGCATGGTACAGAATCCGCTGGCGCTCGCGGTGCTCGAGGGTCGGTTTGTGGAAGGCGACCATATCGTTGCCGATGTGGACAGCAACGGTGCGCTTCAGTTCTCGACGACGGCGAAGGCCAGTGTGGAAGAGGCGGTCACGTGAAAGTCGCTTCGTGAATTCTCGATCTCGAAACTGAGTCGTGCCGGCTGATGCTGCGTGAGGGCGTCGCGATCCCCATTACTGCAAATGCAACAATGCCGCCGGATTCCATGGGGAATCCGGCGGCATGACCGACAGTAGCCGGCATCGAACTGTGCGTCAGGCTTACGGCTGACGTGCCGACGCCGAAGCGATGATCGCAATCTCGATGCGACGATTGGCCTGCTGTCCTGCCGCAGTCTCATTCGTCGCGATCGGCTCGAGCTCACCACGTCCTGATGTGCGCAGGCGGTTCGTTCGTACGCCCTCGGTCGCGAGGAAGCGTGACGCAGATTCTGCCCGCTGCTGCGAGAGACGGAGGTTGTAGTCATCCGAGCCCGTGGCATCCGTATGCCCGACGATCAGGATGTCCGTGTCCGGATACTTGCCGAGACTCGACGCCAGGTTGCGCAGGTTTGACGCCGCAGCCGGCAAAATGCGATCTGAGTCGAAGTCATACAGCAGGCCGCTGTCGAATGTGACCTGGATGCCTTCGCCCACCCGCTCCACCGTTGCGCCCGCGATCGCCTGTTCGAGTTCCTTGGCCTGCTGATCCATCTGGTGTCCGATCACTGCACCTGCCGCGCCGCCGACCACCGCGCCGATGATCGCGCCACGGGCAGTCGAGCCGGTCTGGTTGCCGATCACGCCGCCGACGGCAGCACCTACACCGGCTCCGATCGCTCCGCCCTGTTCCTTCTTGTTCATGGATGCGCAGCCGACCGACGATAACGTCAGCGCAAGCAGCGCGGCTCCACGAATGCTATATGGTTTCATTGCGTGTCTCCTGAAAATTCGATTGATGCGCCGCGTTCAACGCTAACGGCGATTCCGACCCACGTGGTGTTGTTTGCTGTAACGCGTACGCGCGTTCGGTTCAAAGCGGTCGTCGGCCCTGAATCACACGCACGAGCACAACGATGATTGCGATCACGAGCAGGATATGAATCAGACCACCTGCGGTGAACGAGGTAACGAGGCCGAGCGCCCACAGGACGACAAGGATGATGACGATGGTCATGAGCATGATCGCAAGCTCCAGGATTGTAGGATGGAAACACGAAAAATCGTGAAGTGCATGTGTTGCACTTCACGTCGTGATACACAGAAGATTGTGATTCGGATCGGGCGCGGTGTCGCTTTGTTTCCGTTTCTCAGATCTCGCCGCGTTTCGCAAATTGCCCGATGTGATCTGCGGCACGAAATGCGAGCGCTTGTATGGTCAGCGTTGGCTGACCGCGCCCACTCGTAACGAAGGAGCTGCCGTCGACGATGAAGAGATTCGGGATGTCGTGCGCGCGATGAAACTTGTCGACGACGGACGACGCAGGATTGTTGCCCATGCGGCAGGTACCGAGCAGGTGCACGGCAAATCCCGGTGAGTCGTTGATGGGATCGTCATGGATGCGCAGAGCGCCGGCGGCTTCGAGCAGCTCCCGACCCCGGGCCTGGAACCAGCGGTACATGCGAAGATCATGCTCGTGCTCGCGAAACGTCGTTCTCAGGGCCGGCAGTCCCCACGCATCCTTGAGCTCGGGATCAAGCGAGACGCTGTTACCCTCGACGGGCAGCGAGGTTGTGTGTGCGTACGAGAGCAGCGAATGGGAATACCACGAGCGAAGTCGCTGCTTGAACGCACTGCCCCACTGCGGCTCGGAGGGGGGCAGCGACAGCGCCATGATCATGGCAGGCACATCAAACCGGAAATCGAAACCTCCACCTCCGATGAAGCCCAGCGAAGGATCGAGTTCGTATGTGTGATGTGTGATACGAGACACAACAGGACCGCGATGACCGTTGATCTCGTGTTCGAACTCCGCGCGCGATGTGGCCGCGCCGTTGAACATGAAATGCTTGCCCACCATGCCGCTCGAGTTGGCAAGGCCCTGCGGAAAGCGCTTGTTGGCCGACATCAGCAGCAACCGTGGCGACTCGGCGCCGTTCGCTGACAGCACCACGGCCTTCGCAAGCTGTCGTACCTCCTGCTTGTCTTGGTCGAAGTAGAGCACACCTGTGACACGACCCGCGTCGTTGGTCTCGATGCGGTACACGTAGCACTCGCTGCGAAGCTCACATCGTCCGGACCGAAGCGCCTCGGGAATCATCGTGTAATTGGCGCCTGACTTCGCGCCCCATTCACACGGAAACCCGAGGCAGAATCCGCAGTTGTGGCACGGCTGGCGACCGTTGTACTCTCGGGAGAGTATCGCCATGGGTGCCGGCATCGAACCCCAGCCCATTCGGTCGCACGCGGCGGTCAACAGCACACCCGGACCGGTCACGTTGAGCGGCGGCAGTGGATAGGGCCGCGATCGCATCGGCTCGCCCGGTGCCGCGTTCGCGAGGCCCGACACACCAATCGCCCACTCGACGGCCGTGTAGTAGGGCTCCAACTCCTCGTACGTGATGGGCCAGTCGGCCAGCGCTGCGCCCGGCACGCCGCCTCGCTTGGAATATTCGTGGAAGTCGATGGGACGAAAGCGCCAATAGTTGCCCGTGAAGTGAAAGCTCGTTCCACCAACTGCCTTGGCATAGCCGACATACGGCCGGCGTTGCGCCGTATCGCGCTCGGTCTCACGGTATGTCTGTGGCTGCGTGACCGAGCTGTTGGTCCACCGCTCCGTAATGAACGCGCCCAACTCATCGTGCTCCATGTCGGCGGGAGCATAGGCGCGGCCCTGTTCCAGCACGACCACATCGAAGCCCTGACGCGTCAACTCTCGCGCCATGGACGCCCCGGCCGGTCCTGATCCGATCACCACAAAGTCGACGGGAGTTCGTGTGTCGAACGTGCGTCCGGTTGGCTGTGTCTGCATGGTATCGAGTGAGGAATGGGCGATCGGTTACAGCACTCGGCCAAGCAACGCGCGCTGATTCTCTGGCTGATCGTACCAGCCGAAGGGCGGCTGATATTCCATCACGCTTTGTTGATCCACCATCTGCCAACCGATGTATCCTCGGTTGCCGCCGTACTTGGGCAGCGCGAACATGCCGGCAATCGTCGCGAACCGTATGGCGCCAAAGAACTCCGAATCCTCGATGCTGCGCAGCATGGAATCCTGCTCGGCGTCGGTCAGAGTGGCGAAGCGCGTGCCTCCACCATGCGCTTTGGCCACGGACGCGTTCAACGACGCGAGTCCTTCGGCGAAGAAATCCGCCTGGTCTGCCGCAAAGGTGGTGAAGCTGCGGTCGATGAAGTAAACGCAGCCCGCTTCACGGGCACCGGGTGTATCATCAGTGGGAAAGATGCGCGCCGTGATCGCTTCCACATCGGCGGCGTCTGCAGGCGAGAAGTGCACGAATGCAGGCGACGCGCCAGACAGCAAGTCAGCCGGGGGCGCGTGGGTCTCCGCGTCAGGTGAGGCATCCCGACACGCGGCTGCGCCCGTGAGCCAGACCGCACCCATGGCCGACAATCCCGCCAGAAACTCTCGTCGTGAAAGTGTCATCGCCGCAACATTATGACTTGCTGCGGGACAGCGCCAGAGGCGTCACCGGAACCGTTTGTGTCCTTGGAGGATAATCGAGTCATGACCAACACTTCGCAGAATCATTCGCCGCCCATCTCCCGGAAGGTCACGTTTCCCAATGGCCGAGGCCATGACCTCACCGGCCGCCTTGAACTACCGGCGGATCGCGAGCCGCATGCATTTGCACTCTTTGCACACTGTTTCACGTGCGGGAAGGACCTGACGGGCGCCGTTGAACTCACCCGTGCGCTCACGCTCGACGGCTATGGCGTGTTGCGTTTCGACTTCACCGGACTGGGCGAAAGCGATGGCGCCTTCGAGAGTACCACATTCTCGTCCACTGCCTCGGACATCGTGGCAGCGGCGGCGTTTCTCGAACAGAATCATCAGGCCCCGAAGCTGCTCATCGGGCATTCGCTCGGCGGTACGGCGGTGATCCGGGCGGCCAGCCGAGTGCCGTCAGCGAAGGCGGTAGTTACGATCGGTGCGCCCTTCGACGCAGCGCACGTCACGCACCTCTTTGGATCACAACTGGAGTCGATTGAATCCTCCGGAGAAGCTCAGGTGTCGATTGCAGGCCGTCCGTTCGTGCTGAGTCGCGATTTCCTGCATGACGTACGTACATCGCGCATCACGGAAGGCCTGCAGACGCTCGACAAGGCACTGCTTGTCATGCACGCGCCGGGTGATCAGATCGTTTCCATCGACAATGCAGCGAAGCTCTACACAGCAGCGCGTCATCCCAAGAGCTTCATCTCGCTCGACGATGCCGATCACCTGCTGTCGCGGCGACGCGATGCACAGTATGCGGCGCGCCTCGTGTCGACGTGGGCGTCGCGGTTCCTTCCCGAACGGGAGCCACCATCCATCGAGACGCTGCTTGCCCGTGAGAATGTGGTGGCCCGTACTGGAGCCTCGGGCTTTCGCACTGAGATCCGCACCGGCATTCATGGTCTGGTTGCCGATGAACCGATCAGTGTCGGTGGTGGCGACGCCGGCCCGTCTCCGTACGACCTGCTGCTCGCCGCCTTGGGCGCCTGCACGGGCATGACGCTTCGCATGTATGCCGATCGCAAGCAATGGCCACTCGATGCCGTCACCGTTCATCTGGCGCACCACAAGATCCATGCAACCGACGGGCGCGCGCCCGGCGCCGACGGTGCCCGCACGGATCGCATTGAACGCACGCTGGAGCTGGATGGAGAGCTGACGGACGAGCAGCGTGCGCGTTTGCTGGAGATCGCGGCGATGTGTCCGGTGCATAGAACCCTCGAACGCGGAGTCGAAGTCGTTGCGCGCGCGGACGGGGAACCTGTTGCGAGCGACGTGCCGCTGGTATCCTCCGGTGATGAATCGGATCCGCGTGCGCCCGGAGCTTCGTAGCTCTCCCATTGCACTCCTTCGCCATGCGCTTGGCGGTTTGCTGGTCGTCACGCTGCTCGCGTGTGGCGGATCGGGTGACGGCCCCACCATACCGTCCCCCCCCACGACTCCTTCGGCTCCGGACATTCCAGCCGGACCATTTTCCGTCGGCACGGCCTACACGAACGAGATTGGGTGGATTCAGTACACTGCAGGTGATGCGCCGCTGGTGCTGATCGCGCCGCATGGAGGATTGCTGTCGCCGAGCGCGTTGCCGGACCGCAACTGCTCGGGATGCGTGACCGGAAACGATCTCAACACTCAGGAGTTGGCGCGAGCAATCGCCGATACGTTTGCAATGCGCACCGGGCGTCGACCGCATCTCATCGCGAACCTGCTGCACCGGCGCAAGTTCGACGGCAACCGCGAGTTGGCGGAAGCAACGGACGGAAACACCTCGGCGCTGGGAGCATCGTGGCATTGGATGCATGGGGCCATAGACACCGCCCGAAATGATGTCGTGCGTCGCTGGTCGCGCGGACTGGTGATCGACTTGCACGGTCATGCCCACGCCATCGCACGACTCGAAATCGGCTATCTGCTCACCGCCACGCAACTCCGCCTCGACGACGCTGCGATCGCATCGTCGGGTGCGTTGTCCGGCAGCAGCATCGCTCGCCTCATCGCCGAGGCGCGCGGTGGCCGTGCGCC
>JBGTFN010000338.1:0-2481 GCA_041747275.1 Gemmatimonadaceae bacterium
GCAATCCACGTCCAGAAGCTGTAGAGCTCCGCCATGTGGCCGAGGTAGCCGCCGAGCGCGAGCCGGTAGCGCCTTCCCCGCAACACGTCACCGACCAGCGACAGGCTGAACGGACGCGACGGGAAGGCATAGGGTCCGTCCCGGTATCCGGCGAACACGAGCGCGGCGGCGATGAGCGCGCAGACACTCGCCCCGATTGCGATATGCAGCACGGTTGCCCCGGGAACGGCCTGCGCGAGATAGGGCACTGCCTTCCCGACCGTCAGTGCCCCCACGATCGTGCCCACCGCGAGGCCACGGCGCGCCCGAAACCAGGTCGCCGACATCTTCATCGCCGGCGGATAGACACCGGCCAGGCACGCACCGGCGGCAAAACGGGAGAGCAGCGCCACGCCATACGAATCAGTGAACGCGAGTGGCAGGTTGGCGAGCGCACCCAGCACCGCCGCTGACGCGAAAAAACGCCGGGCGGGAATGACGTCGGCGAGGTTGAGCACCGCGCTCAGGGCCGTGCCAACCACGAATCCCACCTGTACGGCGTTGGTCAGCCAGGCGACCTGCGCGCTGCTGAGCGACCACATCGCCGAGAGCTGCGGGGCCGAGGCGCTCCCGGCGAACCAAAGCGCCATGCCCAGCAACTCGGCGATCGCGAGCAGGCCGAGCAGGCGCCACCGATCGGGCGCCGTGTCGCCATCCGCGGCGATTGCGTCGCGGGTTACAACGGAAATTTCAGCAGGAGTCGGTCGGACCATGTTCACGCGCGCAAGCTACGCGGCCCGCTGAATCTTCGCCCCCCCTGTCTCCGTAGATATTGGAGTGATATCATTTTGCTGTCACGTTTCGGCTCAATCCAACACCTCGAGAGGGGTCCATGACGTTCCGCGAAACGCAGGCCAAGCCCATTTCCGGCATTCCCGTCGCCCTGCTGCTGCTGGCCGCGGCGCTCACCAGCGCCTGGATGTTCTACCACGCTGCTCGCGCTGACGATGGCGTCCGCATCATCGCCGCAATGCTGGTCATGGGGCTCTCCATCGCGCTCACCCCAGGTCTGTTCATCGTGAACCCGAACGAGGGGCGCGTGCTCACGCTGTTCGGTACCTACAAGGGCACGGCAAAGGTGCCGGGCCTCTGGTTCACCAATCCGTTCATGCGCAAGCAGGCGGTCTCGCTTCGCGTGCACAACTTCGAGACGGGCAAGCTCAAGGTGAACGACGCGCGCTCGAACCCGGTCGATATCGCAGCCATCGTCGTCTGGCGTGTCACCGACACCGCCGAGGCGATCTTCGAGGTGAACGACTACGCGGAGTATGTGCACATGCAGAGCGAATCGGCACTGCGCGCACTGGCGAGCACGTATCCGTACGACACACACGGTGACGAGGACATCTCATTGTCCACGCACACCGACATCGTATCCGCGAGCTTGTTGCAGGCGCTCACTGAACGTCTGGCCAAGGCCGGTGTCGAAGTCATGGAAGCGCGCATCAGTCACCTGGCATATGCGCAGGAGATCGCGGCGGCGATGCTGCAGCGGCAGCAGGCAAGTGCCGTTGTAGCCGCGCGGCAGACGATCGTGGAAGGTGCGGTGGGCATGGTGCAGATGGCGCTCGCGCAGCTGACGGCGCAGCGCATTGTGGAGTTCGATGAAGAGCGCAAGGCCGCCATGGTCAGCAACCTGCTCGTGGTGCTCTGCTCGGATCGGGCCGTCACGCCCGTGGTGAACACCGGCACGATCCACCACTAGCTCGACGCAATACCTACGGACGTACAAAAGCATCAGGCTACGCGTCACACCCGATGCACCAGCGCACTTCACATCACAACACCGCCATCAACACCCTCGCAGAACCGTGACTCGTCGTTGGCTCACTCAACTCCCACGCTGCCGTGGCTGAACGCAAGCCGTTTCTGCTGCGCATCGATCGCGACGTGCTCGACGCGCTGCAACGATGGGCGAACGACGATCTGCGCAGCCTGAATGGGCAGATCGAGTTCGTGTTGCGTGATGCACTCAAGCGCGCGGGTCGCGCTCGCCCCCGCGATGCCGGTAGTGCAGATTCCCATGTCCCTGATGATTCCTGAAGGAGCGATCACCATGATGTTTCGACCGTTTCGCCGTCCGCTCACCAACCCGTTCGTGCTCGCCTTCGGCGGGCTGATGCTGCTCGCAATCGGCGCCGGCCTGTTGTTCGCGCAGCCGACAGCTTCCGCCGCGCGCGAGTACACCGTGGTGTATGTCGCAGGCTTCGATACGATCGGTGTGGAACGGGTGAGCATATCCGACAGCTCGCTGGGCGCCGATCTCCGGATGCGCGGACAGCCGCGTATTCGGTGGATGCAGCGTCTTGGCGAGCCAGTCGGCGTGCACACTGTGCATATCGACGCCTGGCGCCCTGGGGCAGCCGACACCGCCGCCCCCATACAGCGACTCGTGCTGCGTACCCGTGCTGATAGCGCATACGTCTTCGCGGCGCCGGCCGC